>JAISYB010000053.1 GCA_031270215.1 Streptococcaceae bacterium
CCTCCTAAGGGAAAGCTTAAGCTACATTGCCACTAGCTTTTCTGTAACTAGAAAGCGAAAATTTTTCAACATTGGCGAATATCTGCCTGCAATTTCCTAATTGCTACGTCGTTAAACGCCACCGTTCCGTTTTTTTGATTAATTAGATTACAATCAAAATAGACTGTTATGTCCTCCTACTTCCTAAAAACCAAGACAAATGAAGATTTAAAGCTGAGCTTGCAGGCTGTACTTATGATATACTTACTTTTGAGTTAGACTAAACGTTCTATTACGCAAAGGGGAGAAAATCATGAAATCTGTTGCAATCATTATCCCATGCTACAACGAAGCAGAAACTATTGAGCTTTATTTAGACGCTATGCAAGCAATCGAGCAGGCAGTTAGCTATCATTTCAACTATCTATTTATCAATGACGGATCACAGGATACGACATTAAAAATCCTCCAAAATTTAGCCAAGGCTTATTCCAATGTTAATTATCTTTCTTTTTCAAGAAATTTTGGTAAGGAGGCCGCACTGCTTGCCGGTCTTAAGACCGTATCAGACGAGCTGATTATTGTCATGGACGTTGACCTGCAAGATCCTCCGGAGTTGATTCCCAAAATGCTCGTCCAAATCGAAAAAGGCTACGACATTGTCGCAACACGTAGAAAAGATCGAACTGGAGAGCCATTATTTCGTTCGTTAGCTGCTAAGAGCTTCTATTATCTCATCAATAAAATCTCTGACACACCAATTGTTGACGGTGCAAGAGATTTCAGACTGATGAATAGGCAAGTTGTCGATTCAATTCTTAAGCTTGATGAGGTTAATCGCTTCTCCAAAGGGTTATTCAGCTGGGTTGGCTTTGACACCTACTACATTCCCTATGAAAATCATCAAAGATCAGCAGGCAAAACCTCATGGAGCTTTTGGGAAATCTTTAAATACTCCCTTGAAGGAATTGTTAATTTCTCAGAAGCGCCGCTGAATATTGCAACTGTTACCGGATTTTTCAGCTGCCTTGGTGCAGGTGGTGCAATGCTTTATTTCTTTATCACTAGCTTAATTGATAAAAATCCAGTTCCCGGCTGGCCCTCTCTTGTCTGCATTATCCTCTTTCTAGGCGGCATGCAGTTGTTTTGCTTAGGTATTCTAGGAAAATACATCAGTAAAATCTTCCTTGAAGTCAAAAAGCGCCCAAGCTATATCATCAAAGAAAGCTCGATTAAAACAAAATCAATTATTTAAGTTCATTTAAACAACCTTAATTCCCTTTTAAAAACATAATACCGTCACTACTTTAAACATAAAATAAAAACATCAATGTAAAAAGGAGTGTTCACAGTAATGTTGTTTTTAAAAAGAGGATTATCTGGTTATGATTTGAAAATTTTGGGGATTACCCTCATGTTGCTCGATCATACCCATCAAATGTTTGCGCATGTCGGTGCACCAGTTTGGCTGACAATGGTCGGTCGCTTGGTCGCCCCAATCTTTTTGTTTTTATCTGCTGAGGGTTTTCATTACACACACAGCAAATATCGCTATATGGGTAATCTCTTGGTTGGCTTTTGGATTTGTAATCTGTTGTTTTACTTCCTACCGCAGGCTTTACCAAATCCAAATATCCTCTTGATGAATTCTATCTTTGGCACACTATTTCTAGGGCTCGTCTTTATGTGGATTGCTGATGGCTTATTTGGTAAAACGAAATATATCAAAACCGCTCTAATTGCCCTTTTAATTACTATTATTTTATCCGCCATTCCATTGCTCCTACTTTCAATGCCAACTATCAATCCAACCTTGGTTCTCTTGTGTACTCTATTCATACCAACTCTAGCGACGGTTGAAGGTGGGATAAGCTTCGTTCTTCTAGCAATGTTTCTTTATCTATTTAGAGAAAAAAGAGTTTTGCAATATCTAACAATTGCGCTACTTAGCGGCTTTTCATTCCTGACGAGTAGGGATAGCGGGCAGTGGATGATGATTTTCTCGATTATCCCGTTGATGTGCTACAACGGCAACAAAGGCAGAAGCGATAAATGGTTCTTTTATATCTTCTACCCTGCCCATATCTTGATTTTATATCTCATTTCTACGATTTTCTTTTTGTAATCTCAAAAAAAACTAAAACGCAAAGTACTCGGAATCTCGGCGCTTTGCGTTTTTTTATTTACCCAAAAATCGTTTGATAAATTTAAGCTCTCCTGTTAGTAATAGATAAGCAATAATCACCACAAGCCATGCAATTCCTCTGACAAGCAAGGTCAAAAAGTCACTTGAAAAATTCGTCACCGGCTTAATCAAAAGGATAGAAAGTGCCGTGATAATTCCTAAAAGAAATGGTTTAGCCAATACTTTAAACAATGTTATGATATGATCCTTCAACGTATAAGTCATTAAAACATAGTTGGTCATCAAAAAGTCTAAAAGATACGCAGTGCTGATACAAATCGAAATAACAGCCAACTTGCCACTCAGAATACCAATCACCGTCGCTAAGACAATACAAATAGTTGAAATGATACTAATCCGAAACATTAAGTGCGGCTGATTTCTCGCTTGAAAAATCGATGAAGTCGCAGCGCTAATCATTTGTGCCCAAATACTTAAACTTAACATCGCTAAAACAATGACCGCCGCCTGCCACTGACGACCAAATAAAAAATAAATTATCTTATCCGCATTTAATGCCATAAATGCCGTCAATGGAAAACCTATAACTCCTAACATTTTGGCAACATTGAGATAGGTTTCTTTGATGAGCGGAATGTTTTCTTGATGTTCCGAGAGAATCGGTTGCAAAACTGGATTGATAATTCCTAGAAAAGCAACGTTTGGCGTGACAATCAGTCCATACGCCTTAGAATAAAAGCCAAGTGCGGCATCTCCTAAGAATCGACCAATTAACATATTATCAGAATTTTTTCCAAAGTAGGTTAAAATAGTAAATCCCAACTGATTTTTAGCAAAATGCCAAACTGCCTTTAAAGGCTTAATGTCTAGCGACTTAGTCAACTGTATTTTGACGATAAAAGCATTTAAAATCAGGATAATCACAGCGGGTACGGCAACACTTAAAATCAAAGCATAAACACCTGCACCCAGCAAGGCTGACACGACACCAACGGCGGCACCAATTAGATTAGCTACTGCTTGCCGAAGATTAATCGCAATAAATCGTTTTTCCTTTGTCAACAAAGCATTCGGAACGATATTCAAACCATCTGCTAATATCACAACCGACATACACCAAAAAAGTGGTATATAAATTGAATTATTGTAAATTTGACTGACAATAAAGCCAAAACTGCCAAAAAACAATGCGCAGAATGCCGCAAAAATAGCAGAATGGTTAAATAAAACACCGTAATCTTTCTTGGTCAATTCCTTATTTTGAACAATAGCCGGACCCATGCCTGCATTAACCAGCATCTGAAAGAAATACAAAAAGACTTGCACAATCATCGCAATCCCAAAATCAGCCGGCGATAAAATTCGCGACAGAACAATGTTGATGATTAATTGAATGAACAGATAACTATATTGCCCCAAGGCAGAAAAGATTATCCCTATTTTAAAATCGTTTTTCAAATGATCCCTCTTCTTTTCTAACTCACAAACTAATTAACGCAATCAAGTTAAAATCTAGTGTAAAGTCCTAAAGAACGCCCACAACCTAACTAACTTAAAACGTGAAATAAACTTATAGGTAAACATAAAGAGAACTATTTTTGGATTAATATTTTTCACTTTAATCTTTTGCCAATTTGGATATAGCTCATTAATTTTATTGATGAGTATTTTGAAATTTTTACTGAAAATAAAAACTAGAAAACGTCAAACAGTTTCTCGACAATAAAATTTAGCAAAAACATTTACTAGATGAAGCCGTCTTAGCGTTATAAAAATCTTGATAACTATACCAACTATTAGGTTTTCACCGTTAGGTATTTTAATTTTTCGTATTTTTTTCTCCGTAAAGATTTGTGATAAACAATCAAATAACTCGTTATAAACTGTCATAAATCTTGAAGCAGATGAATCTCTACCGCTAAACAATAAGTAATAAATCGCTATTCTAAACATAAAATAAATAAATATTTCATCATCAAAGTCTTTTTGCTTGACATCACGCAACTGTAGTAGTAGTAGTAGTAGTAGTAGTGCGTTGTCTTTGCTATTTAACCCTTTTTGAACTGTATTGCTTACGCTTGCTTCATTATAGAACCAATTATAACCGGTATAAGGTAGCATAATCCATGCTTTAGTACTTATAATCTCTTTCAATGTAAAAATCAAATCTTCTCCTACACGATTATCAAAAAATTCAATTTGATTGTCTTTGATAAATTGCGTTCGGTGCAGCTTAGACCATGCAGCCATTACTAAATATCTGCCATATTCACTTTCTTTGGGTTGAACATACAGCCTATTTTTCCCTGTGCTGTCCGGCCTTTTATAGCCGCCACTCACTACATCTACTTGCGTTTTTTCTGCTACTTGATATAGTGTTTCTAGAAAATCTAAATCAAAATAATCGTCTTGGTCTAAAAAAGTAAGATAAGGCGTTGTAGTAAGCGAAATAGCTTGATTACGTGTTTTGGCAACACCTTGATTTTCTTGGTCTAAAACAGTAATCGAATTTGGAAATTTTGCGGCGTACTCGTTTAAAATATTAATCGAATCATCCGTTCCGCCGTCATTAATCGCTAGCAATGTAACTTTTTCAAAACCAAACGTCTGATTAACTACGCTATCTATTGCTCTAGCAAGATACTTTTCACCATTATAAACTGGTAAAATGACTGTGATTAGTGGTGCAGTCATTCTTTTTTCAACTCCTCAATTTCTTTTTCAAATCATCACCTCGACCAAAGTCGCAAGCCTGTTATTATGTCCAAGTTGTTGAAGCTCAAAGCATAATCGATATTAAAGATTGGATTGGTACAAGTCTACTGATTCGTTTTTTCTTGTTCCATTTCTCTGACTTTTTGCTTTAAAAGTGATAATTCTTGAATAATGACCTTATTTTCTTTCTCCAAATCAATTAAAAATATTTGGTATCTCAACGAAAAGACTAGCAATACTCCTGTCAGAATAAATAAAGCCAATGAAGTAAAATTAAGTATTCCAAGACTTTGAGCTATTCTGCTTCCAAAACTAGGTAACAATGCGCCAAAAATCATTATGACTGCTAGTAACAACCATTTTCGCATATGACGAACTTCAGCACGATCTTTACGCACCAGATTAATCGTTAATCCAAAAAAGCTTATAGCAAAGATAATCGCAATAATTCTTAATTGTAATGGCATCAGGCTAATCCTCCTTCCCAATAAAAGTTGCAATCAAAATAGAAAGCGAAACATCAAACATATAACCAACAGATTTGACTAGGTTAATACTTGATTTCCCTGTGCCACGCTCAAACATTTGCACGCCAACTTCTTTTACTCGAACTTTTTTGGCAAATAAATGCATATAGCTTTCAGGTTCTGGGTATTTTTTGGGATAACGTTTGGAAAATTGTTCAATTACTCGGCGATTACATGCCCTATATCCGCTGGTCACATCTTTAATGTCGATTCTTGACGTCCATTTGATTAATGACGATAAAATCTTAATCCCCAGCTGTCTAGCGCCTGTTGATTTAAAGTCGGAAATACTGCCATCTACAAAACGAGAGCCGACAGTAAAATCAGCTTCGTCATTGAGAATCGGCTCTAGTAAATTCAACAACGAATGAATATCATGTTGCCCATCACCATCAAATTGAACGGCGATGTCATAGTCGTTCTCCAAGGCGTACAAATACCCCGTTTGCACGGCACCGCCAATCCCTAGATTTTGTATTAACTCAACGTGGTGAATATTATTAGCTAGCAAAACTTCTTCTTCGTTATCTGTTGACCCATCATTAATCACTAGATAATCTAAGACATATTTACAGCCTTGCCGATACTCATCAACTTTTTTAATCACTTCGACAATACCTTCCGACTCATTGTAGGCAGGTATAATTAATAAAATTTTAAATTCTGTCATTTAGTGAGACACCTTCCAAAATTACTACGAAATCATTTTTTCATATTTTCAAACATTGTAACACAAATCCTGCAAAATATTATCTACTTCTTTTCCCTGATTTAACTATTGTTACTTTATTTCTCAATCTTTACACGCTACTCATTGTACCATAAAAAAGATATTGTAGCTTACCAGTTTTGAAAAAAAGCTTGTTTGAATAAGCTAATTACGTTAAAAAGACGCCACAAAAATTGGGCGTCCTTTTTAAATTATGAATTCAGCATAAATTAGAACTTCTTACGCTTACGTGCTGCTTCTGATTTCTTTTTGCGCTTCACAGATGGCTTTTCATAGAATTCACGCTTGCGTGATTCCTGTAAGGTACCTGCCTTAGAAACTGAACGTTTGAAACGACGAAGAGCATCATCAAGAGATTCATTTTTACGTACGACTGTTTTTGACATAACTATCCCTCCCTCCGAGCTAATCGTAACTAATTTTTAACTTTGTTTAAAAACCGTCCTTTACTAGGATAACAAAAAGCCCCTAGATATTCAAATGGTTTTACTAAAAAAATGATAAGATAGTTGCACTTTATTTGAATAAACTAAAAAAGTTTTGCCAAATGGCAGGCTTTAATACTTCTGAAGCTTTGCCATTACCAATCACAGCAAAACCGACAACTATACCTGCATAAAAAACAACGGCGGCGATAAGTAAAATGACGATTAAGCGAAGTGTTTTAAAAAGAATTTTCCTCATGACCATCATTTTCTCCTTTTAGTGATTTTCCTGCATAACTGAATCTGTTGTCTGAATACGCACAATATCTGCGCCGAGAGCTTGTAATTTTTGATGAAATTGATAATACCCACGATCCAAATGATGTAAATCGGTCACCGTCGTTTCGCCATTCGCAACCAAGCCTGCAATAATCAAGGCGGCTGCCGCTCTGAGGTCTGTCGCTCGAACGATTGCCCCTTGCAGCTTCCTGCCACCATAGATGACTGCCGTATTGCCTTCAACCTCAAATGATAAATTCATCCGTCTAAGCTCATCTAAATGCTGAAAACGACTTTCAAAAACGGTTTCCGTCATCGTATTTTTCCCTAGTGCGACAGCTTGGGCAACCGTCATCTGTGCCTGCATATCTGTTGGAAATCCTGGATGTGGCAAAGTTTTAACGTTGGTCGGCTTCAAGCTTTCCGGTCCAATCACCCGAATACCATTTGTTGTTTCGATAAATGTAGTTCCCATTTCCTGTAATTTAGAAATTAGCGGACGATTATGCTCATACACAGCATCGATAATTTCAATATCACCACCGCTCACCGCAGCAGCAACCATGAATGTCCCAGCCTCAATTCTATCCTGAACAATCGCATGATCCGTGCCATATAACTTATCTACACCGGTAATCTGCATTGTTTCTGTTCCAGCACCCTTGATTTTTGCGCCCATTTTATTTAAAACATTGGCTAAATCAATGATTTCAGGCTCACGGGCAACATTTTCTAAAATCGTCACGCCACGTGCCTTAACTGCTGCCATCATAATATTTTGCGTTGCACCGACTGAGGGAAAATCCAAATAAATTTTTGCGCCAACTAATTCATCAGCAATCGCCTCAATATATCCTGCCTTCTGCCGAATCGTTGCACCAAGCGCCTCAAAGCCTTTTAAATGTAAGTCAATCGGGCGCTTACCAATCGAACAACCTCCAGGCATGGACACTCTTGCACGTCCACATCTTGCTAAAAGAGGTCCCATAACCACCGTTGACGCTCGCATTTTACTAACATATTCATATGGTGCATCATAGCCAAGAGCGCCTGTCGCATCAATTTCAACGGTATGTGCTTGCTCATCAAAAACAACCTCAGCATTTAAATGCCTGATAACCTGATTCATTGAAAAAACATCGGATAGCACTGGTACATTACTAAAGCGCACCGTACCCTCTTCTGCTAAAATACTCGCCGCCAGTATTGGCAATACAGCATTTTTTGCACCTTCTATTTTAACTTTTCCTGTTAATCTATTATTACCACCGCGAACAATAATCTGTTCCACACAAACACTCCTATCATAAGTCAATCATTTATCGCTAAAGCTCACTTTAAACAATGCAAAAGCTAAACAGTATTATAAGCCTTCAATAGACAAAAAACAAGCATGGAACAACAAAAGGGCGAAAGCTTATGGCAACTTTACTAAATTTCACTTCAACTTTTGGCTAAAAATCCTAGAATACCTTGGAGATATTGACGGTCTATGCACTTAATTTATAAAGAAAAAATAATAGTTAATACTTTTGATATTTGCATGTAGTATAATGTACGCAGTTGTATATTAAAGAACCCATTTAATTTTAAGTTCATTTGAACGAAGGGAGTAACTATGGATTTACAATTAACCAAAAAAGAGCAAAAAATTATGGATATTCTATGGAATGCCGAAAAACCAATGTCTGCTAATGATATCAATCAAGAGCATCCAGAAGTTAACAAAAACACTGTTCAAGCCGTTTTAAAGAAATTGATGAATCGTGAACTTATTATTGTTGCAGATATTGGCTATAGCGGTACAGTACTAACACGCCTATATCAACCAAATATTTCTCAAGAAGACTATATTGCCCAATTACTTTCTGAAGCTAAGTTGAAAAATCTGCTAATCAAATTTATCGAATCTTGCAGCCAGCTTAGTGATTTAGAACAGCTTGAAATTGCTATCGCACAGAAAAAGCGTGAATTAAACGAATAAAGCTTACCCCCAAAAAGACTAATGCTATTGCTACTAGCTTCTTGGGGGTATTGATTGAATTAAACATCAAATATTTGGTCGGTCGAATAGCCAAAATGCAGATAAGCCTTTTCTGTTGCCGTACGTCCTTGGCGTGTTCGCATCATAAAGCCTTGCTGAATTAAATATGGCTCGTACATATCCTCGATTGTTTCCTGATCTTCTGAAACATTAACCGACAAGGTGCCTAAGCCGACAGGACCGCCATGATAAAGCTCAATCAATGTTTTGAGCAGCTTTTGATCGACATAGTCTAAGCCTGCCGCATCGACATCTAAAGCACGTAGAGCCGTATCGGTTACCTCTTGATTAATCACGCCATCAAAGCGAATTTCAGCAAAATCCCGCACACGTTTTAGCAAACGATTCGCAATTCTCGGTGTACCACGGCTTCGTCTAGCAATCTCATGCGCACCATCTTCTAAAATTTCAATTTCAAAAATTGATGCCGTTCGTTTAACAATATCTTCCAAATCGGAAATTTCATAATACTCCATATGTTCGATAATGCCAAATCTCGCACGCATTGGATCGCTTAACATGCCCGCTCTTGTCGTCGCACCAACCATCGTAAATGGCGGCAGCGGAAAATGCACCGGACGTGTCGCTTCACCTTGTCCAATCATGATGTCAATGTAAAAATCTTCCATCGCGGAATAAAGAATTTCCTCTGCTTCTCTTGGCAAACGATGGATTTCATCAATGAATAAAACATCTCCGGGTTCTAATTCATTCAAAATTGCCACCAAATCACCCGGCTTTGAAATCGCAGGACCTGAGGTCTGCTTTAAACTAACACCTAATTCATTGGCAATCACAAACGCCATAGTTGTCTTTCCCAGTCCGGGTGGGCCAAATAACAGAACATGATC
>JAISYB010000063.1 GCA_031270215.1 Streptococcaceae bacterium
CGCCTTGTTAAAAACGACAGATTTAATCTCTCCGGATTAGCAATCATTTCTTCTGAAAAATCAATCTTAGTCAAATCAATTTGTGAAACCTGGACGCTTACCTCTAACTCAAGCTGATAGACCGTTCGTTTTCTCGGAAAGAAAAAGAACAAGAAACGCTCTGTATAGCTACATTTTTTTGCCGCTATCAAATCAACTTCTACCGGCTCAATACGAAGCAAGACATCTTTTTCACTGGCAATCTGTTTTTGAATATTCCCCAAGGCACTGGCAAAAGCATATTGCTCCGTTTCTCCTTTGCCAGAAACTCGAATTTTTCGTAGTTTTTTTTCTGTTATACTACTCATCTTTTCCACCTAATTACTATGTTTTTTGATAAACGCTTCTGTTAAAGCTTTCCCTAGCTCCTCTTGATCCATAAAACCAAAACCTAATACCGTTTTCCCGTCATTAATCGCTGTAATGCCTTCTTGAATTGAACGCATTCCGTGTCGTTCTGGATAACCATACTTCGTTGCTGCCGTTAAAGCACCAGCGCCACCACTGCCACAAAATGAAATTCCCATATCCGCATTTTCCTGCTGCATAACATCTCCCAAGCGCATATCTGCACCCATTCCTGCAACTACAACGCCACGTCCTCCGGCAGCCTCTACACCTTTTGCTACATTTTGACCTTTTCCAAGTCTGTCTGCAATTACTACTGTGATCATTTTTTTGTCCTCTCCAATAAAGTTCTACTGCTTGCCATTTTCAAAATGAATTGATAAAACATACATCTCAGATTGAGATAAATTTCCTATTTCCAAAACAATTGCTTCTGCAATCTCCAATGCCTCCTTTGAAATTTCTGTGAATAATTGACTGTCTATACCAGTTATTTCCTGATTATTCAACGACCGCTTAAGCATCTCATCTAAATGATTAACCAAAACCGTCCACTGTAACTCAGTTAGTTCCACCCCCATTTCTGCTGTTTTATTTTGCGTAAATAAAATCACTTGCTTCAAACGTTCCCCTTCAGAACTACTCATAATTATTTGTTCTGCCTTCTTTGACAAATTCATATCAATCTCCCTTGTGACAATAAATTAATAATGCTGAAATCTCAGAATGATTAATGTACAAATCATTCTTTAAAAATAATTCTTCAATCTTTTCCACTAATTCTTTCTGTGTTGATAATCCTGCTGCTGCAATATTACTTTCATTTTCATATTGCTGATTAAAGGTAATCCGATGTACCATCAATAAAACATGTAATAAAAATGCTTCTCTATAATCTAAAACAACCTTCTTTTGCAATAATGTCCATAGCTCCTCGAAAATCATATAGCTTTTGACAATCAATTCTCGGCTAAAGTTTTCAACATCACAAAAGTCAATACTGAGCTTTTCTACTGATAATTTTGGTGCTTTTCGGACACCGTTTTGAACAATTTTTTTGACCTCCTCTTGAATACGAAGTATGTCCCGAGAAGTTGGTAAGGGCTGCACTTTAACAAATGGCCGATCAAGCGGGTCGAGTGGAAAAATACTAACTACTAAATCCGGATTTTTACTTTGAATGACTTCCTTAGCATTTAATACCGATGCAAAGCTAGCAATTTCAACATTGAGAATCTCCTCTGAAACTTTCTGACGAATTAAGCTGGTAACTCCTAAGCCGGTTGAACAAACATAAACAATTCTCACCGTACTAGATTCCTTTAATTTCTCATAGGACACTAAAAAGTGTAAGACAATATAAGCCATAAAGGACTCATTAAGAAATACTGCTGAATCGGGCATTAATTCTTGACAAAGATTAGAGATAATGTTGAATATCTTGCTATGCTTTTTGCGAATATCCTCTAAAAATGGATTATATTCATTGATAAATCGTTGCTTTCGTGATAATTGTAAAGAAAGATGAGCCAAAAGATTGCTGAATAGCTGCACATCATCACTAAAAGGGAAATTCATCTTTTCGCTGACGACTGTAATCAAATGCTCCGTTAAAGCAACAATGTCGTGAGCTTCTGCATTTTCAAATTCATCACTGTAAACATAGAAATACTCTGCTTCAAGTATCGGCAAATCAAATTGCTGAAAAATTCTTTCCATTAACAAGAAAGAAAGTTCTTGCTTTTTAACAAACAGTGCTTGATTTCCCAAAAGCTGATAGCTGCCAATCGTAAATCCCTCTTTCAGTCTGGAAGCCGCAATCGCAACACGCAGGATAATTGATAAAATCTCCGGATAATCAAATGACTCCAGCTGCTGTGATTGAAGCAAACGTCCCATTTCAAACAGCGTGATGTCATAAATCTTTTGAAAAATAGTATTTGCTCCTGCGAAAATTTCCCGCTTTTTATGCTTTTCCGGATGAATCAATTGGTTCATGATTTGGAAAATGTCATAATCCGTAAAATGTTTTTGACAAATTTGTTCCATTAACAAACGAATTTCTATTTCCTCACCGATTAATCGAACGCCAAATCTTGCTTGACGTTGCAAAACTAGATGATAGGGGATAATTATCTCCTCTAATTGATCTAAATCATTCAAAATCGTATTTTTACTTACTTCTAAATAATCCGCTAGCTTTTGCGAGGAAATCGCTGATTTAGACAATAATAAATGAAATATCAAACGATCAATTCGCAGCTCTTGGTCCGGATACAAATCAAAGCGTTCAACATCAAGCAGCTCACTCTTTAGCTTCATCCGTTCAACATCGCTTAAATCCAACCAAACACCCTTGCTACGCTTCGTCTTCAACTCACGCGAGCGCTGATTCAGCCAATTGCGCACATTGTCTAAATCATATTTAATCGTCCGAACACTCACTGAATGCTTCTGCGCCATTTCTTGTGTTGTCAGATACATTTCCGTATCCAGTAGCTGCAATAAAATATTAATTTCTCTTTTTGATAATTGCTGCATCTTATTTCTCCTTACAATTTAACTATAAAGTATTATTATACCCTCAACAATACAAAATAGTTGCACTTAATCTAGTGCAAATCCCCTAAAAAAGACAAGGAATGAAAAATTCATGCCTTGTCTATCAATCAAACCAATTAATACTCCAATCAAGAAACGATTGAGCTCCATCATATTATTTAGCCGCCTAAACTTATAAATTTAACTTAAAATCTTCTTAAACAAACGAAAACTCACTGATGAATTTGGATAAATCCTGCCAATCCTTCTGAGTTCTTTGAACTGACAGATAATAAACCGGAATCCCGCCATTTTGTCGAGATAAAAAATCTCCGATTGGCTTTTCAGAAATAATAATCTGCGTGTCCGAGGCTAGAGCATTAACAACCTGAACCTGCTCGCCTAAAAAATTATCCACTTCTAAAGCTAGCTTCTGCTGCTCCAAGCGTGTATTTTTAGAAATACAAAACACCTTGATTTTACTTTTTGATTTTAAATTACTGACCCTTAGTAGTTTAACATAACGCTCCAGTAATCTTTTATCATCTAGGAAATGAAATTTTTCATGCTGCGAGAGTGCTTTTAAAATTCGAGATACCGACTGACTTAATTGATCGCTTTCCCCAGAAATATTAAGGCAGCGTAGAAAGCTTGGTCCGATAATATTTGTTTTTACTTCACAAATATGTCTGCCAATTTGATTGACATAGTACATATTACAAAGTAAAAATGCTAAAATATCTGTTGAAAAACGGACTTTTAATCGCTTTTCAAGCTCTCGAATGATTGAAATTTCTAATCTATCGCTATGAATCAGATAATGCTCAACCCATTTAGATTGTGCGATAAACTCAGATTCATGCAGCTCTAAAAATGAAAATATTTGGTAAAAGACACGCATTTCCCTTGCTTTAAGCGTATCATCAATCTGCCAAAGCTCATCCTCTAGCTGATCACAAAATACTTGGTAGCTCATCAATGGATTATCCAAGATCTCATCGGTTTCATCTTCTGACACAAAATGGCCTTGATTAATCCTCAGTGTTGCAACCCACAAATACAAACTAATATAATCAATCGAATGATTTGATGACAAAAGCTTCGGGCAAACATCAACTAATTTTGCTAAATGAGTATGCATCAAGCTTAAGCCACCATTACTCAGCTCAAATTCTTCCAAGAAAGCGACATTCACATAGAGTGAAAAAAGCAAATAGCGAATTTGTCTTTCTGAGCCTTGAAGATATTGCCCCCCCTTTAATGGCTTGAGATTCAGCGTAATTTGAAATGTTTCGAGCACCTTTCGCACAGTTTTCAAATGCTGAAAGCAAGTTGTTCGATTGTACGAAAATTCCTTGATTAAATCTCTAAAATTAGTATATTCTTCCTTAATAATTCGATCTAATAGGCAATAACCAAAGCTTTTTTTCAAATAATAAACTTGAAAAAATTGGATGTGAAACTCTGGTCCTTTTTCCCAATGCAGCACTTCATCTTTAATTTCCAAGCGTAAATCATCATTCCATTGAAGTGTTTTAACATCTTTTCTGATTTGCTCAACATATCCTCGAATATTTTCCTTCTTCGGTCTACTTTTGAGTTGAGAGCTGATCGCTGAAAGAGTGCTATCACCCTCACGAGTCTGCTGATCAACCCACATCAGCAGCTTAACCAGCGCATCATATCTTTTCTCTAATAGACAATTTATCATTTACATTCCCCCATATAACCCAATAACTTTTTCTAACAACTCTTTCATTCACAATTTCAATTGACACTCTATTCATTCACAATTCGGTTATAAACATCCGATGTAATCATATAGAACAATAAATAAATCACTAATAGCGCACCACAAGCAATATAAGCAAGTGAGTAATTACGTATCGGTGTGATGGTTACTAATACACGATTGGCAAAGAATGCGTGTGTTAATGCAACAACCATTGGAACTAGAAAGACAAAGAAGTTTTGCTTATAAACACTCTTTCTAATATCAAATCGTTGCACGCCAAGCTTTCTTAAAATCAAGTAGCGTGGCTTTTCGTCTTCTGCCTCACCTAACTGCTTCATCATAATGATACTTCCTGATGCGACTAATAAAACAATCCCAGTAAAGACGGCAGCATAGATTAATAAACCAAATCTTGCTTGGAATTTTTGAATTTCCGGATAACGCATTGACAGATTAGATCTCTGGAAAGTTAACGAGTGCTTAGTTTCTTCTAGGCTAAAAGATGACTTCTCAGAGGAAACTGCTCCGAAGTTAGTATCATTAATTTCAGCGTAATTCGTAACCTTGGGTAAGGTTTCCTTGATTATCCTATTTAGCTTTTTATTTCCATCACTACCTGCGACACTTAGTTGATTGATTTGATAAGCGCCTAGAGTAGGTAGCTTATTAAATATTTCATCACTGACAACGAGCGTCTTAAAGCCATAGTCAACAGCTGCGGTTGAAATGCCTGTTTCGTAGATTTTCTTCACCTTCAACGACTCGTTTAAACCGTCCATTTTCGCAGGCTTTTTGACCTCTAAGGATTCAAAGGACGCCATTGCTTGATTAAATAAAACCACTTCATTTGTCTTTAAGGCTAGCGTGCCATTACTTTGAAATTGTTTCCTTGCCTGATTATAGTTGCTCAGTGACAAAACGTTAACATATTCAACAACCTTATCCTGCTGCGTTAGATTATTTTTATCTCTATCAAACGACAAGCTGATTTTTGATATTTTGTAATTCATTTCGGCATCGCCTTCAATCCTGCCGTCAGCTTTTTGAATTGCCTCAACCAAGACTGCATGATTTTGTGAATCAACCGCAAATGACGTCGGATTATTATTATTGACATCACTCATACCAAAGACATAAACTGCGGCAGAGCCGGCAATCGCAGCAATCGTTGTGCCGCACATAATCGCAATTGTTGCTAGTGTCGTGCTATTTTTACGCAAATGAAAACGCAGACTACCTGTCGTTACCATGTTCAAGCCTTTATAATAACGTTTTTTAATCAAGCTGGATAGCCAAACAAAAAGCACCAAGCCACTTCTAAATAAAATATACGTTCCGCCAACACAAAGCACTAGAATAATGATAAACGGAACAAAGAAGCCTTTTACACCAAAATGATAATCAGTAACCAGCTTGGTGATAAAATTAATAATATCATTGGCAAGATAATAGCCACTACCAAGCATTAGAAAACCGAGAATACCTAAGATAATTTGACCGACAGTCATCTGTTGATTTTGATCTCCCGTCTGCTCGCTCTTAAATAGCGAAACCAAACGATAACGATAGATTGTGCTGGCGCTTCGCATTGACACTAAAAAAAGTAAGATGACAAAGACCAAAGAAGTAATTTGAATTGCCTTCAACGAAATAAAGAAGCCACTATTAACGCCTAAATTCATTGAATAAACCAAAATCATCCCAAAGAGTTTTGAGAAGATCACCCCGAAGAAAAGACCAATTAGTAAACTAATTAACCCTAGGGCTAAATTTTCCGCAAAAAATAACTTGCCAATTTGTCCCTTTCTCATTCCCAAAAGATTGTAAAGAGCAATTTCCTTTTTACGCCTTTTAATAAAATAAGCATTCGCAGTCGTCATAAAGACAAAGATGAAAATCAAAATAATCACACTCGATACGCGTAAAACTGCATCAACACGCGCATCACTATCCATCTTTCTTAAAATATCTGCGTTGTAGCTCATTGCCATAAAGCTATAAAAGACCATTACCGAAAACGCCATGCTGGCAAAATAAACGATATAATTTTTAAACTGTGTCTTGATATTATTAAGAACTAGATTAGATAACATCGTGGTTAATCCCTCCTCCGATAGTTGCCTGCATATCAATAATTGTTTGGAAAAACTCTTTGCGTGAATTACGGCGGACTAATTCTGAGAAGATGACGCCATCCTTGATGAAGAAAATTCGATGACAATAGCTCGCTGTGAAAGCATCATGCGTTACCATTGCAATCGTTGTTTGCTCCTGCTCATTAAGCTTGCTTAAATATTGCAATAGCTCCGTTGCTGATTTTGAATCAAGAGAGCCGGTCGGCTCATCTGCAAAAACAAGCTGTGGCTGCGTGATAATCGCTCGAGCTGCTGCCACCCGCTGCTTTTGCCCGATTGAAATATCAACTGGAAAGCGTGTCAACAAATGATCAATTCCTAAAATTGTCGTAACATCTTTCAAACGTTTTTCCATTTCTGAAACTTTTTGTCTGTCTAATGCTAAAGGCAGTAGGATATTATCCTTGACGTTCAACGAATCAAGTAGGTTAAAGTCCTGAAAGATAAATCCAAGCTCATGTCTGCGAAAATCGCTAAGCTCTCTTTCCGACATCTTGGTAATAACCTGTTCCCCAATCGTCACATGACCACTTGTTGGTGCATCAATCGTTGACATAATGTTTAATAAGGTGCTCTTGCCTGCCCCGCTAGGCCCCATAATTCCAACAAATTCTCCTGCACGTATATCAAAAGAAATATTATCTAAAACGAGCGTCTGACTTCCCTTTTTACCATAAAGTTTAGTTAATCTTTTAACAGAAACAATTGATTTCATATTGCTTACCTCTTTCTTTTTTCTTAACAACCTTATAATATAGAAAATGTAGACAATGCAAAATGGATTTAACTTACATTTTAGAAAATTAATCTTACAATTTTGTCACACAGCAAACGACTTAGGAGGATGTCATGTTTAAAATTTTAGTTGTTGAGGATGACGCTGTGATTAGCAGCTTAACCATTGATTACTTGAGAAAATGGCAGTTTGAAGCACAAGCCATCACTGATTTTGATAATGTATTAAGTGAATTTCTAGCCTTCAAGCCGGATTTAGTGCTCCTAGATATCAATCTGCCTATCTACGATGGTTACTATTGGTGTCAGAAAATCCGCGACATCTCGAAGGTTCCGATTATTTTTGTTTCCAGCCGAAATTCTAATATGGACTTAGTGATGGCAATGAATATGGGCGGTGATGACTTTGTGGATAAGCCGTTTTCTTTTGAAGTATTAATCGCCAAAATCAATGCGCTCTTGCGTAGAACCTATGACTATACTCTTGAAAATTCTCAAGTAATTGAGCACAACGGTTTATTGCTCAATTTGGAAAACAATACCGTCTTTGTTGATGATCAAAGTATCACGCTTAGTAAAAATGAGTATCAACTACTCTATCTGCTGATGAAAAATAGCGGAAAAATCCTCAGTCGTGAGAAGCTATTAAGAGCACTGTGGGATGATACTCGCTTTGTTGATGATAATACGCTAACCGTCAACATTACTCGACTGAGAAAAAAACTCCAAGCTGCCGGACTAGAAAATTTTATCGAAACCAAAGTCGGACAAGGCTATGTCATCAATTAATTGCACCTAAAAGGAGGCTGGAACAGATTGTTTCAGCCTTAAACTATTATTCGTGATGTAGATATGACAATGACTAGTTAACGAGATAAGTCTGTTTAATGTTCGCAATCCACTGGAGCAAACGATGCCGACTAGTCAGTCCCTAAGAGAAACAGCTAAGGCACGTTGCTACTAGCATCTCCGTAAGAGGTGCCATAGCAAGCTAAAATTTTTGAACCTTGGCGAGTAAAGACAATAATTTCCTAATTGCTACGTCGTTAAACGCCAAAGTTCATCTGCTGAATACGTCAGACTACTTAAAAAAGCTTTAACGGCTTGTTCAACTTTGTAGCCGTTAAAGCTAGACTAGGTAATTTTTCGTTTTCTTATGTAAAGCAATTTAGCAGCTTTGCTACGTCGCTAAGCGCCCACACGATATGGTACGGAATGGCATAGACATATCCACGCCCGTGATGAACGTCAGTCATACAAAATCACCTCAACAATATTGTAATATATGTTGAAGTGATTTTCAATTATTCTATTGTTTTACAAACGTTTTAATTGTTACATATGTCAATCAATTCTCCATGGTAAATCGGAGAGTTCAGACCGATCCACTCTCATCCCATGACAACATAATTACGATTACCTGATACCTAATGCAATTCGTGCATATCGGCTCATTTTATCAACTGACCATGCCGGAAACCAAACCAATTTGACTTCTACTTCGTTGACCTCAGGAACTTCTTGTAAAGCCTCATGGATTTGATCAGTCAAGATATCTGCTAAGGGGCACCCCATCGTAGTCAGGGTCATCTTAACCTCTGTATGTCCATTATCCTCAAAGCTGATTTCATAAATCAAGCCCAAATTGACAATGTCTACGCCTAACTCCGGATCAATCACTGTTTCTAACGCCGCTAAAATTCTATCCTTAATCTGCTCAACCTCTTCTTGAGTCCAAACATTTTCACTCATATCTTCCTCCAACTCTAAACTTTTGTCATTCAATATTTTACAAGCTAAACAAGGCTAAAGCAACCTTGTTGCTTATTGTGCGTTAAGGCGGGCGATTTCAATAATCGTATCGACCGCTTTTTCCATGGTTTCCAATGAAACAAATTCAAATCGACCATGCATATTTTCGCCACCTGCAAATAGATTTGGCGTTGGAATACCCATAAATGAAATCTTTGAACCATCTGTCCCGCCACGAATCGGCTCAATAATCGGTGTGATTGCAAGGTTTTTCATTGCTTGCTCAGCCAGATTGACAGGGGTCATATCCTTTTCAATCACTTCACGCATATTGTAATATTGGTCACTGAGCGTTAATTTCACGCGTTCTATGCCAAAGCGTTGGTTTAAATCAGCAACACTCTTTCTTATTTTTGCTTTTCTATCCTCAAGCCCCTCACGCTGAAAATCGCGGATAATATAATACATCTGCGCACTTTCAACCGTCCCATTAAGCGAAACTAAATGAAAGAAGCCATCATAGCCGTCAGTTAACTCAGGCACCTCACCACTAGGCAGACTGTGATGTAAATCAATCGCCACTTGTAGCGCATTAATCATAATCCCTTTGGCAGTCGCAGGGTGAACGTTTTTACCCTGAATCTCAATTGCTGCCTCTGCTGCTGAAAATGTTTCAAATTGAAGCTCGCCCAGTAAGCCACCATCTACTGTATAAGCAAAGTCAACGTCAAAATCAGCGACATCAAACTTGTCTGCCCCTACACCAATCTCCTCATCTGGACCAAAGCCGATACGAAGCTCACCGTGTTCAATCTCAGGGTGCTCGATTAGATAAGACATTGCGCTGATAATCTCAGCAATCCCTGACTTATCATCGCTACCGAGTAATGTTGTACCGTCAGTAGTAATCAAGGTTTGCCCATGATAGTTGTTTAGATTAGGAAATTCCTTTGGATCTAAAGCGAAGCCTGACGTTCCAAGAGAAATGACATCTCCTTGATAATTCTCAATAATCTGCGGATTGACATCAACAGCATTGAAATCAGCGGTGTCCATATGTGCGATAAAGCCAAGCTTGTTGACCGCCTTTTCAGTATTGCTAGGTAGCGTTGCAATGACGTAACCATTGCTTTTAAGGTAATGCACATCAGCTAAACCAAGTGCTTCAAGCTCCTTAGCTAAGCTTTTAGCAAAATCAACCTGTGTTTCGGTTGAAGGTGTTGTAGTACTTGCTGCATCACTTCTTGTTTCCGTCTTGACATAACGCAAAAAGCGCTCGAGTAATTGATGATATTTCACAGTTTCCCCCCAATTAGATGATTTGAAACGGATTGGTATTCGCTTCGGATTGGATAATTTCACAGCTCCAGCCAAATTCTTTTTTCCATGCCTCTAATCTTTTAGCGACGAGTGCAATAAAAGCAACTTCAATATGGTGCCCTGGGTCAATTGCCAACAAGCCAGCTGCGAGCATATCATGCGCGGTATGATAGTAAATATCACCGGTAATATAGACATCTGCATTTGCCCTAAGCGCATCAGAATAGAATTTGCCGCCACTACCGCCACAGATTGCCACCCGATTGATGTACTTATCCGGATTATCTGCTACGATTATCAAATGTTTTAAGTCAAAGACTAACTTGACCTGCTCGGTAAATTCTGAAAATGTAACAGGGGTAATCTGACCAACACGACCAATCCCTAATGTATCCTGCGTTTCGTGCAAGACACTAATTTCACTCATTTCTAGCTTCTCGCAGAAATAGTCATTTAAGCCGTCTGGAATAATGTCGATATTAGTGTGACTGACATAGACATTTATCCCATTTCTGATACAATCCAGAATGATTTTTTCTTGAGTATTGCTATCTAATAAGGTCGAAAGCTTACTGAAAATCAGTGGGTGCTTAACGATAATCAAATCCACACCACGCAGAATTGCCTCGGAAACTGTCTGACTTCTCAGATTCAATGCCACCATGACCTTATGCACATCTGCATTGATGTCCCCAACTTGTAAGCCTACTGGATCATCAATCATTGCAGCAGCCTGCGGACAAAAACGTTCATACTGCTCGATAATTGTTTTAAGCTTCATCTAGCACCTCTTTAATCCATTGAATTTCCTGCATTAGCCGTGTAAGCTTTTCATCATTCTTGATTTTTGCCGCATTGAGCTGCGTTAGCACTCGCTGTCTTTCTAATAACTCTCTTTGCCATTTTTCTTGAAAAACAGGGCACTTCTTGCTAAGTAAATATGGACCAAATAACAGCTCCTTAGCAGTTAAGCTCATCTCTTTTTTAGGAGTTATAACAAGGATTTCATAGATTTTTCCATGCTCCTTGAGGATTTCTTCATTGGTAATCTCAAAATGGTGCTGCACTAGCCAACGTCTTAAGCCGAGCTCTC
>JAISYB010000066.1 GCA_031270215.1 Streptococcaceae bacterium
GTTCAGAAGACTGGCGGCGCTAAGACGCATACACTAACAACGACGCAAATGCCGAGCCATACGCACACACTAAGAAATAATGTTAGTAACGGAGCTTCAACGCAATCGACCAGATACGGTGTAACCTATAACAATAGCGGTTGGACGCAAAACTTCGTGATGTCGAACTCAACCGAAACTAGCGGGAATAACATTGTCGCAACAGGCGGTGGTGGTGCGCATAATAACTTGCAGCCTTATATTACCGTGTATTTTTGGCGAAGGACTGCGTAGGTCAAATATTTTACAAATTCAAAAAGGAGGTTTTATGATTAAGCTTTTGAAGGTGAATGTGTTGATTTTTTCGATGGTATTGTCAACGATGATGATGCTATCAGAAAGCCAGCTAACGAGTGATAATGGTCACTTAATTAGTGATGTTGGCGCATTCTTCATGTTTACCGGTGTACGTTTAGCACCGTTTCTAATGATTATTAGCATCATCAGTTTAGTAAATGTTGTGAAGCTAAAAAACAAGCTTATAGAGCGTATAGGCGGCAGTTTACTTTGTGGCTGTTTTCTTGCGATTGGCTTTAGTGGTTTGATTGTTACTTTGCATGAATGGCAGTTCATTCATGAAATCAAATCGATTCTTTGGTTGGGAGCGTTTTACGTTGCACTAAATATTTACATCTTGATGAATCAGGCGGGTGGTGATTTTTGATGGATATGGGCGAATTCTTAACGCTTTTAGGGACAATATCGGGGATTGTCGTTGTTTTGATTGGCTATAACAATAAGCGTGAAGAGACGAGGAGCGAGGAGTTGACACATCGGATTGACTTGCTTGAAAAAAAGGTCGTCCACTTGCAAGAAAAGTTAGATGAGCGCAGCGAGCTCTTAAGATTAAGAGAGGTTGAAATCGAGAAGTTGAAATTAATTATTGAGAATTCTAAAACGAGAGGAGCAACAAATGAAAAACGAAACTTATGACAAATTGAAATGGGTGGCTATTACGTTATTACCGGCGTTAGCAACGCTAGTTGGCGCTATCGGGCTATCCGTTAAATGGGAGCATGTAGAGCTTGCAGTGTTCATTTTGACGGCTTTTGATACTTTTTTAGGAACGCTTTTAGGCATTTCAAGCGTCAAGTATATTAAAGTAAATGAAGAGGGTTGAGGGGTATGACAAAAAACATTAACGGCGATTTTTACAGTGATTTAATCACGAGCGTTAATCCAAATGTGATGAATGGACAACCGAGAGCTGGCGGTGTTGACATGATTATCATTCATCACAATGCGACCACCAATAAAGATGTCGCTATGAATACATGGCTTGCGAGTGGCTCGGCTGGTACGTCTGCACACTATGAGCTAACACCGAGTGAGATTATTGGCTGTGTTGGCGAGAATTATGTTGCATACCATGCAGGCAATTGGGACGTGAACACTCGTAGTGTTGGCTTAGAACACGTTAATTCAAGCGGTGCGCCTAATTGGTCGGTTGCACCTGAAACACTTGAGAATAGCGCTAGATTGATTGTAGACATATGCAGGCGATACGGTATTCCAATCGACCGAGCGCACATTAAAGGACACAACGAGATATCGGCTACAGCTTGTCCGGGTGGTATTAACGTGGACGTTTTGGTCAAGAGAGCGCAAGAGATTGCAAACGGTACGCAACCAACACCAACACCAGCACCAACACCAGTACAAAAATTAGGGAGGAAAACGAATATGATTTTATTTCAAGAAAGTGGCAAAATTTATTTATGGGCAGGGAACAAATACACGTATATTGGCACTCCAGCTGAGCTTGAATCCATTAAAACGTTGATGGTAAAAGCGGGTTACGACACGTGGATTCACACAGACGCCAAGCAAATTAAATACATTAAAAAGCTAGCAACATTGGCATAAATGAAATACCCTCACATTGAGTTGTGGGGGCTTTTTTTGTTGTGAAAAAGCAAAAAATGTTGACTTAAAGACTAGAAAAATCTAGTCTAAATAAGGTGGAAAAAAGGTGGAAATGGTTGCATATTGTTTACATATCACAAAACATTTTAACGAGTTAAAATGTCTTCTAACTGTTGATATCAAAGGAATTACGCACAGTTTGCACATCAAGAGCAGACCATTAAGAGCTTACGTGCTCTACATGGTAAAGCAGCGAGAATTAAAGAAATTCGTCGTTAATACTATTGACTTAAACCCTTGTGTATCAAGGGTTTTTGTTGTTTCTAAGGGGTTAAAGTCATTCCTGTTTTAGCTGGAATTTGAAAAAGGGGCAAGTTTTTTAACGGCTTCAATTTTATTCCGTAAATCCTGCTTCATGTTTTCGCTAATAGCGCTTTGAAATGACAAAGCGGTATCGACTAGGAATTTCTAGTTAACACCGCTTAAGTCTAATAATCCAATTCACCGACTCAATGAGTGTTATTTATTGAGCTAGTCAATATGTTTTGAATTGGCTAAGGAGAGCGTTTTGGGTTCAGCACTCTGTTCGGCTTCTGGAATTGTTTTAAAGATAGCTACAGGATAGGTTGCTTGCTCCCTAGTATCCTGTAGCTATTTTTGCCAATCGCTCGATTTCAACTATTCATCTTTGATTAGCGATTTTTTTAATTGCCTTTGTTCACATCTAGAATTGATTGTCGCTCAATAATATCGGTTGTTAAAAGAACACGTCGATAAATTGAGGGATTGGTTATCCGATTGTGGACTGTTTCAATACCGATTTCACCAGCTTCTTCAGTGTAAACCTTAACGGTAGTTAGAGGAGGTGTGATATATCTTGAAACGGTAATGTCGTTAATTCCCATTAAGCTAATGTCTTCTGGGATTTTAATTTTTTCAGCAGTTAAAACATGGTTAATGCCGATTGCCATTGCATCATTAGCGGCTAAAATTGCCGTTGGTAAATCATCTTTCCATAATTTTAAAGCTTCAAGGGTTAATTTCTCTCCATTTGAAACCTCTAAGGGCATATTGCTAGCGACAATAAAATAATCCTTGCGGAATAGCTGCTTAGCTTTCATAAAATCGTAATAGGCGTTCGTTGTTGGTGCGCGGAATTTGCGATAACCATACATATCATCAGTTTCTTCGGCGCCGATAAAAGCAATTTTTCGGTGTCCTTTTTGATACAGATATTCCATTGCTTCTAAGGTTGCACTAGTAAAATCAGTATTGACAGCATCAAATGAAGCAATCGGGAAGCTAGACCCAATCACACAGAGATTTTTTATTTTCCGATTGAGTGCTTTTAATTCTTTTTCATTATAGTTGCCAATAGCGATACCACCAACAATTTTAGTATCTTCAATATCATCAATATTATTGATCATAAGTAAATTATAGCCTAACTCAGTTGCTCTTTTTTCAGCACCAAGTCTAATCGAAAGGTAATAAGCATCTTCTAATTCTTCGGATTCCTTGTAACGTTGAATAACTGCTAGGGTATCCGATTTTAATGTTGCTTTAGTTAAAGGCTTGTCTTGTTTATGCTGTTTCTTCTTGTCTTTGTATTTGGTGTAATTCAATTCTTCGGCAATTTCAAAAATTTTCCGTTTGTTTTCAATAGTGATTGAAAGGGAATTATCCATATTCAAGACACGAGAAACTGTTGCGATTGATAAATTGGCTTTTTCAGCAATATCAGATAATGTTGCCATATTTACCTCCTTCTTTACAAAGTAATGTACTGATTATAACATTTTTTACTAAAAAATAAAATATTTAAATTAGGAAATAGATATTCTGCCGTATAACTGAATAAAATTTACTAAAAATTGTTGATTTTTAACTAAAAAAGAGGTAAAATCAATTGTGTGAGGGAAAACGTTTCTAAAATGTTAGGGGGTAAAGATGGCCGGTAAACTGATAGATTTGACTTTATGTGTTTTGGTGCTTATTTTTTTGTCAGGTTGTTCCGAGAAAAAAGTAAAAGAATTTGATAGCCAGACAATTGAGGATAAAGGCATTGTCAAAAAAGCTAAAAAATACACAGATGAGCAGTATCAAAATGGCGAAGTAGCGTTGCATGAATACGTTCAAATTCAAGGAAAAATTTCTAAAACAGATGAAAAGGATAATCGAATCAAGCAAAATAGCCGCTTTATTTTAAAGACGACACACGGCAAGTATCAAGTAATCAACGGAGTTGACAGTAATTTAAAGCTTGGGGACAAGGTTACCGTTTATGGTGAATATTATGGTTTTATTAAAGCGATGAAAATAGATGAAAGTTGAGGGTGTTCCATTGATAGAATGGCAAGAAAAATTAAAGTTTGCTTCTTACGAGGAGCTTAAAAATTCAGTAAAAAAATTAACAGACAGTTTATTACCATTTTACGCTCAGAGAAAGGGGCGTTTAAAGCTAGGAAGTCATGGAACGGTTTATAAGGAAGATACAAGGCAAATCGAGGGCTATTTAAGAGTTTTGTGGGGTGTCGGTCCTTATTTAACTCAAACAGATGATCAAAGGCTCAATGATATTTATCTTGAGGGAATTATTGCCGGAACAACTCCAGATTCATCAGATTATTGGGGTGAGGTGACAGATTACGATCAACTTTTAGTTGAAATGGCATCACTCGCTTTAACTTTAGTTTTAGTAAAAAATAAAACCTGGGATTTAATGTCTGATGTAGCGCAAGATAATCTGGCAGCGTGGTTACGGCAAATAAATAATCACACGATGCCGAGTAATAACTGGCACTTCTTTAGAATTTAGTCAATGTTACGTTAAAAAAGCTTGGTGTTGATTATTCAGAGCAGTTAATCTTAGATGATTTAGCATTAATGGAATCATATTACGATGGTGATGGTTGGTATTATGACGGACCTAAAACGCAGCGTGATTACTATATTCCTTGGGCTTTTCATTATTACAGTTTAATTTATGCCAAATTAATGGAAAGAGAAGACCCGCAGCGTTCAGCTCGTTTTAAAGAAAGGGCGAAAAAATTTGCGCAAAGCTATTATCATTTCTTTGATGCGGATGGTGCTGCCATTCCATTTGGTAGAAGCTTAACTTATCGTTTTGCTCAAGCAGCGTTTTACTCGGCACTGGTTTTTGCCGATGTTGAGACATTGCCTTGGGGAGAGATTAAAGGACTTTACAATAGAAACATGAGCTATTGGTTTAAGCAAGCAATTTTAACGAGTGATGGTCTTTTAAATGTCGGCTATGCCTATGAAAACTTAGTGATGGCAGAGGGGTATAACGGAGCTGGTTCGCCATATTGGGCATTTAAATCATTTTTACTGTTGGCGGTCGATAAAAACCATCCTTATTGGCAAGCAGAGGAGAAAAAATTTAGTAAAATTTTACCGGTAAAAGTTTCTCAAGAGGGTCGAGCAATTTTTGCGCAGACAGCAAACAATCGTCATGCTTTAATGTATCCATTCGGTCAAAGCGTTTTTACTCAGAACCACAGCGCAGCAAAATACAGTAAATTCGTTTATTCAACAAAATTTGGCTTTAGCGTGCCAAAATCACCTTATCATTATTACGAAAGTGCATTAGATAGTGTCCTTTCAGTATCGGAAGACAATAGTTATTTTAGACCGAAATCAGTTGATTTGGATTTTCAAGCAACAAAAGACTGGGTTTCATATCAATGGGCACCGTATCAAGATGTTTTGATTAAATCAACCATTGTACCTTGTGGTGATTATCATGTCAGGATTCACCAAATTGACAATCAACGTGAACTGCTGGCTTATGATGCTGCCTTTAGTAATCGCTATGAGGAGGAGGAGAGAATCGAAACCGCAAGCTTAGCCAGCTATCGTTCATCAGTTGGTCTTAGTAGCATTGAAGCGGTTTGTGGCTATCAAAAAGGATTGGTTATTCGACCAGAACCAAATACCAACTTATTGTATGAGCGGACTTTACTACCGGTTTTAGAAGCTGAATTAACGATTGGGACACATTTATTAGTTTCTATTGTTGGTGGGGTAATTGACCAAAATAATCAGAGCGAAAAACCAAAAGTTTTAGTAGAAGATCAACAGGTGACGATATTTTCAGATAGAAAGGTGGTCTATCAACTCGATGATTGAGCATAAAAATCAATTATTTATTCAACCATTAATGGATGAAATTTGTGTAGCATGGCAAGAAATGAACAAAAAACCGCTAACTCATCTAAGGTTTCAACATTTCATGACCTATTTTTCAACAGGTAATCGCTTGAAGCATGGAGAAGATTACTTTGCGAGGAGAAAAGAATTGTTGGTCGCTGGCCTTTACGCAATTGAAAAAGGGACGCCTGCCTCTATTGAGAAATTAGAAGAAGTCATTTTTCTAATTTTACAAGAATATACTTGGGCTTTACCGGCGCATTTAGATGAAAATCAATTGAATAGCCAAGAGGTTATCGGTTGTATTGATTTATTTGCTGCTGAAACAGCTCAAGCTTTAGCTGAAATTTCCTATCAGCTGCATGATAAGCTTTCACCGATCTTACTTTCGTTTATCAATTATGAAATCGAGCGGCGTATCTTAAAGCCATTTGAGACAAAAGCTTGGGAATGGGAATTAAAGGAAAATAATTGGAGTGCTGTTATTGCCGGCTGTATCGGCATGGTGACACTTAGAATGATAGACGATGTTAAACGGCGCACGAAAATATTAGCTAGACTGGATACAGCTTTTCAAAGCTTTCTAAGAGGGTTTGGAGATGACGGTGCCTGTGTTGAAGGGGTTGGCTACTGGATATATGGCTTTGGTTATTATATTTATTATGCCGAAACCTTAGCCGAGGTGACTGGCGATTTAACTTATTTTCAATTGCCGAAAATTAAAGCAATTGCTGAATTTCCTTATTATACAGAAATTTCAGCCAATCGTTTTCCACCCTTTAGTGACTACAATCAAACGTCGCTTCCCAGTGGCTTGTTAGCAATTATCAAGCAACGCTTGCAGGTGCTATTGCCAGAGGTTACAGCAGTTAGCGCTCTAGATAGCGACCATTGTTATCGCTTTGCCTCAATGATTTTTAATTTAAAATTTTCCGAGCCGATTAAACGGCAGGCAGAAAATCAAACGGTGCATTATTTTAAAGATAGCCAATGGTTAGTCGTGCGAGATTTGAAAAAGGAAGTTTTCTTTGCCGCTCATGGTGGTCGAAATGATGAAAGTCACAATCATAACGATTTAGGGCATTTTGTCTATGGCGATTTTGAGCAGCTGGCTTTAACTGACTTGGGCGCTGGGGAATATACTAAGGATTATTTTAATGACGATAAACGCTATCAGTATTTTGTCAATAATGCACGATCTCATTCTCTGCCAATTATTAACGGAGAAACGCAGCAAGCAGGTGCTTATCAAGCTGAAGTAATACAATTTGAACAGACAGCAAGTGAAGTCAGCTTAACGTTTGAGCTTAAATCAGCTTATCCTAAAAATTTAGAGCTCTTAAGTTTTCAACGAAGCTTTAGCTTAAATTTGAGTAGTTATCAATTGACAATTCGTGATTTTTTCCATTTTTCTACTGAGGAAAATCAAGTAATTGAGAATTTTATTACGACGCAACAGGTTGAAATTGAGGCTCAGAAAGAGGCCGTATTTAAAGGGAAAAAATTCACAACTCGTTTGTCAACACCGACAACAATTGAAGTGATATCAGAGGATTATGTCAATCATTTTGGAAAAAATAATGTGGCATATCAAATTCAAAATCAATTTAATATTGGTCAAGAGTGTGAGTTAGTTTATCAAATAGATAAAGAATAAAGGGAGTGAAAACGTGAGTAACGTTAAAAAAGGCAAGGATAAGGAGTGGCTAGAGGCACAGTTAGATTTTTGCTACGAAAAAATTCGAGCGAATTTAAAAACATTTGCAACTCTAGTGCCACCGGCTGCCAGTTGTAATCAGATTTATCAACCAGAGGGGAATACCGATTGGACGGCAAGCTTTTGGGTCGGACAGCTATTTTTAGCAAAAGAGGGTACAAGAACAAATGATTTTGACCAAGTAATTGAAAATCAAATCGCTTCATTTCAAAATCGTTTAGATCAGAAAATAGAGCTTGAAACTCACGATATTGGTTTTTTATACATTTTGTCAGCGATTGCTGATTATCAAGTAAATGCCCATCAGAGTTCACGAGAAATGGCGATTAAAGCCGCTGATTTATTGATGACTCGATATAACGAAAAAGCTCATATTATTCAAGCTTGGGGGGATTTAAATGCGCCTGAGCAACGAGGACGAATGATTATTGATTGCTTGTTAAATTTGCCGTTACTCTATTTTGCAAGTCGTGAAACAGGAGATAAAAAATACTACAAGGCAGCTTACTTACATGCTAAGCAAACACAAAAATATATTGTTCGAGATAATGCGACGACCTATCATACGTACTATTTTGATACTGAAACAGGTCAAGCAAAATATGGTAAAACACAACAAGGCTACTCAGATGATTCTTGCTGGGCAAGAGGTCAGACTTGGGGTATCTACGGGTTTACTTTAAGTTATTTATATACTGGGGATACGAGCTTTATTGAAACAGCAATCCGAGTTGCGGATTATTTTATCGAGCGGCTGCCAAAAGACAATGTTCCGTATTGGGATTTAATTTTTAATGATGGCAGCAATGAAGAACGTGACAGCTCCAGTGGTGCAATCGCCGTTTGTGGCTTGTTAGAGTTGGCTAAAGCATTACCACTGTCCAATCCGAAGCGTGAAATTTACCAAGCAACAGCTTTGGCTATTATTGAATCCTTGGCAACAAATTATACAACTAAAAATTTACCAGAATCCAATGGCTTACTACTTCACGGTGTCTATGATAAAAAAAGCAATACAGGCGTTGATGAGTGTATGAGCTGGGGAGATTACTACTATCTTGAAGCTTTGATTCGTTTAAATCAATCTTGGCAGAGCTATTTTTAACTTACGGAAATAACAATTCAAATATTTAAATCAATCGGTAATAACCGAAAACAAAGGAGAAGAAAGATGAAATCTTGGAAAAAAGTTTTAGGCATGGTTGCAGTTGCAACTGTAGCGAGCACTTTAATGGTTGGTTGTGGCAAAAAAGATGCTGCAAAAGATGGTAGTAGCACCAAAACATTGAAGGTATCAGTTTGGAATTATGATACAACGGCAGAATTTAAAGCGTTGTTTGCCGCATTTGAAAAAGAAAATCCTGGTGTCAAGGTTGAGCCTGTTGATATTGCAGCCGATAATTACGATGAAAAGCTAACAACGATGCTTTCAAGTGGGGATAAAACTGATGTTTTAACCATGAAAAATTTAAACACTTACGGACAATTTTCTTATCGCAATCAATTGCAGGATTTAACAAAGCATATCGGAGAAATTGATACTACAGCAGCAGCAGATACTTATGAAATGTATAAGGTTGATGGTAAAACTTATGCTCAACCGTATCGGACGGACTTCTGGGTACTTTATTACAATAAAACTTTATTAGAAAAAGCGGGAATTAAGGATGTTTCTAACATCACTTGGGACGAGTATGTTGAATATGCTAAAAAAATGACTGATGAGGCTAATGGTGTTTACGGTGCATATCAGCACACATGGCGTTCTGTGATTCAAGCGATTGCAGCAGCTCAAAATAATGCGAGTTTAATTGAGCCTAAATATGAGTTTTTAAAACCATACTATGAACGGACACTTGACTTGCAAAAATCCAAAGCGATTATGGATTACGGAACTGCTAAAACGACTCAAGTAACCTATTTATCTCAATTTGCTGGGGAAAAAGCGGCAATGCTTTACATGGGAACCTGGTTTATGGCAGGAATTGTTCAAGATGAAGAAGCAGGAAATTCAAATGTTGATTGGTCAATTGCACCAATTCCGCAAAAAGAAAAGGGAAGTATTACAACCTTTGGTTCGCCAACTGGATTTGCAATCAACAAAAATGCTACAAATTCTAAGCTGGCACAAAAATTCCTAGACTTTGCTTCTGGTGAGAAGGGTGCGGAGGTTTTAGCGAAAATCGGTGTTGTTCCTAGCTACCGAAATGAAGCAATTAA
>JAISYB010000068.1 GCA_031270215.1 Streptococcaceae bacterium
CCTGAGAAGGTAGCATTTGCAGAATCAAAATGACCAATTAAATCAGGCACACTTGTTAATGTCAAGGTTGAGGCAGAAACAGCTTGTGGGAGTGCGAAAAAAGCAAGCAAGCCCAATAAGCAAAGCAATTTCTGTTTAAAATTTTTCATAAAAACCTCCTGACATAAATTTTATTTTTTGATTAAGATACCGTGTCTACCAAAGTATAAACGATTGTACCTTGATAAATCCCTTTAACTGATTTTGATAAAGTTAAGTTGGAAGTAACATCTGCAGCTGCTACCGTGTAGTTTCTAGCTGCAGCGCTTGATAGCACCTTAACAGAAGTATCTAAAATCGAAGTCTCTGAGCTACCTGTTACACCATCACTTGCAGTAATACCAAATGTAATCGCACTTGCCGCTAAGTCCGCCCCAGTCCCACGCTCTGTTGGCTGTGCAATATTAACACTTAACTGCCACTGACCGCTAGCACGTGTATCGATAATTTCAATACTACCTGTTGGCACTAAGGGAATTGCACTATCAATGCCGTTATCAATATCAAACTTTTTAGATAAATCTATCACAGTTCCAAGCGTCAATTCGCCAATGCCATCATTTTCATCAACTTTTGAATCCAACTGAATGTCGATAGAACCATTTTTCTCTTCTGCTAAAGTACTGATTGGCGCTAATACCAACACACTTAATAGACCTACTGTCGCAAATAATTTTTTATTTTTTAACATTGTAATCACTCCTTCTTTTTCTGCTGATAGACTTCCTTGCACAACTGATTTTTTATTTCTTAACATCATAAACACTACTTTTTTTCGTTTGATTGTATTTTTTTAAGACAACAAAACTAAATGTTACGAAACTATAACCTAAATATTTAACAATCACCCCTTCTTTTGAGCCTGTATTCGGTAATAATGAAGACTTGGGTGAGCTAGATTGATTTTGATTGGTGTCATTTTTAATCTCATCACCATCGTTATCAACCGGTTCATCATCACGACTTGAGAAAAGCTCTATACTTAACTGAGCTTCTGAAGTATCACCTAAAACAGTGATTGGTAAAGCAGTAACTGTAAACTTGCATTAAGAATGAGAATTTTTGTTCATCAAGAATGAGAATTTTTATTTCACAAACTTTTCATTTAGTATATGTTTTACATATATATATATATATGGAATTTTTGTTTAACGCTAACAAAAGTTCATCTAATGTCATCCTCTTATGTTTTGTTTCTTTTGAACTTTCATTGACGCAAAAGAGCCTTTTAATCGGTATTTAAACTCGCTTAAAAGGCTCTTTAAAAGTATTCAATATCTCAATTTTTGCCCGATACTAATAATGTTCGGATTTGTTAAGCTGTTGAGCTGTGCCAAATTCTGCCACGTTGTCCCTAGCTTTTTTGCAATCGCCGCTAGAGTGTCACCTTTGACAACCGTATACTGCTTAATTGCAGTTCCTGCGAATCCCTCAATATCCTGCTCTAGTAGCCAACCTGTCGCAATGCCGTTTTTGCCGACTAAATATTCTTTCGTGCTACGTGAATAAGTAATTGCTCGTGTCTGCAACACGCTATAGATCTGCCCTAAAACGAATGACGGAATCTTACCGCTCTTAGACGACGGACTCCAATTCGTGGCTGTTTTTGCCACCTTGACAGTGCCTGTACTAGTTGTTGAGCTAGTTGTCCCCGAGGATGTTTTAAAGCGAAATACACGCTCACGTGGCTTACCATTGACCGCCCACAAATAATCGTAGTTATTGATAGTCACACCGTTATAGCCGTAATTACAATGAATCATGTTCGAGCCATCTGTCATAATCATAATGTGCCCAAATGCGCCTAAGCTAGATCCGCCATTTCGAGGCGACCAAATCACGACATCGCCTCGCTTTGCATCAAACACACCGTCGACTTTGTCAAAAATTAACTCATAGCCCAGAGCTGTCAGCTTCGGGATAATGCTCTCTGTGTTGTAGCCTGTGCCAAGCCCCAAAGCATAACCAACCGAACTAGAGCAATCGTAGCTGTTCGGACCATTTCGACTAGTCATCGAGTAAGTCACACCTTTTGCTTTCAATTCATTCATTTTCGCAATGCTTGTCTCAATTAAACTCATTGTTTTCCTCCAATCAAAAAACACCGGCTATTTATCGATGCTTTCATTAATTATTTTATTAGCTGTCAACACGGCTAAAATTCCCGATATAAACTGAACCAGCACGCCTGACGTTTCTTGAATCTCTGTCGCATAAGGCAATTGCCAAATGCTCGCTAAGGCTGCATAAGTTAATCCTGCAAGTGAAATTACCCCCGCTAAAATCGACGCAGCTCGTTTTGGTTTCATAAAAAGCCTCCTAATCTTTATTTTTTGTCCTACCTCGAAGATGCCAATTCCTATTGTGCTCAACCCAAACCACGTTGACGAACCGTTCATGGCAATTTCCAAATAATTCACCTACTTTTTACGCAGTCCTTCGCCAAAAATACACGGTAATATAAGGCTGCAAGTTATTATGCGCACCACCACCGCCTGTTGCAACAATGTTATTCCCGCTAGTTTCGGTCGAGTTCGACATCACGAAGTTTTGCGTCCAACCGCTATTGTTATAGGTTACGCCGTATCTGGTCGATTGCGTTGAAGCTCCGTTACTAACATTATTTCTTAGTGTGTGCGTATGGCTCGGCATTTGCGTCGTTGTTAGTGTATGCGTCTTAGCGCCGCCAGTCTTCTGAAC
>JAISYB010000115.1 GCA_031270215.1 Streptococcaceae bacterium
CAATGATTTAAATCTTCAGAACATATATTTATTATATATAAAAACATTTTCTATAATTATAACATTTATTATTCGGAATATTGCGAAAACAATTGGTGATAAATAACGAAAGCTACAAAGGATTTCTCTTAGCCCCTAACACCTCGGCGGTAATCTTAGGGTTAATTTCCTCTATCGCTCATGCGATCTTCGAGTTCCTGATTTCGGATATAATTTTCAATCGTTTTAAGAATATTAAAAAAATCAACTAATGAAAGTATTACAACTTTCATTAGCTGATCTGACTCATTTTACAACACTCTCAATTAGCTGTGTTTGCGTCTACGATAAATATAAATCATCGCTACGATCATCAATAATCCAATGTAAGGTGCGACTTCTATTGTTTTTTCACCTGTACTTGGTAAGTTTCTTCTCGGATTTTCCGGCCCTTTAGGTGCTTCAAATGTTTCAGGTATATCTGAATTTTTAGGACCCTTAATCCTCAAAGTCTGCGCTTCATCATTGATGTCTTCGTGCAATCCGATTAAGTCACCTTGTGCATTAAATACTTTTTCAAAGACAACCAACGTTAAATCATTGCTCAAGACTTTTCGATTGAACGCGAAGTCCATTGTTACATAACCTTTTCCAGTATTACTTGCCACAAATGTTGAATGACCTTCAATCTCTTTACCAAAAATAGTAAATGGTGCATTGGCTTCTTTAACCATTAGTTTTCCATTAACTGTGTAGCTCGCTCCAGGAATCAAGTTTTCATAATAAATGATGTCCCGAATAATGACATAGTCATCTTCATCACTACTTAGCTCAACTGCTTGTGTACCTACTTTTGGATAATGAACCGTTTGATCTTCATCTTCGATTTCTGCGTGGATAGCAATCTTTTTGTCTTCTGTATACAGAGTTTCGAATACAACAATTGATTTACCTGCTAAATCTCCCTGTTGAATATTGAATTTCAACTCAATTGTCCCATCTTTTTTCGTTGCTACAAATTCTTTTTCTGCATGAACTTCTTTATTTTCTTTAGTTAAGAAAGTTTTCCCAGTAGCTTTATCCATCAGTGTGCCTTTGACTATATAAGTTTTACCAATTTCAAGATTCTTATAACTTACTTCATCTACTATTGTAACGTTGTCAGTTGCCAAGCCTTGATTAGTCCCTGTAGCTTTATCTTTAGCCTTAGTTCCAATCTCTGGTTGACGTACAGTCTGATCTTCATCTTCAATATCTTTATGCTCACCAACTAATTTTCCTTCAACATTAAACATTTCTTCAAATACAACTAATTCCAATTTTTCAGTTAATGCACTACGAGGGAAAATGAAGTCCACCTCAATGGTTCCACTACCAGTGTGATTTTCTGGAATTTCCACCTCACCAGTAACAGATACTTCTTCTCCCTTCTCGTTTTTAACTAAGAAAGGTCTATTAGTTGCTTTATCCATTAATACGCCTTTAACTGTATAAGCTTTTCCAACCTTTAAATTTTCATAAGAAATCTGATCCTTGATTGTTATAAATTCTTCCTCTAAATCAGAAATCTGAGAAGCTTTAGTTCCAACTTTTGGATAACTTACAGTTTGATTTTCATCTTCAATATCCGCATGGACGGCAATCTCTTTGTTCTTATACTCTAAGTGTTCAAAGACTACTACCGTCTTACCTGCTAAATCTCCTTTTTTAACGATAAATTCAAGTGATTCAGTGCCGGAAGATTCTTTTGGTGTAAAGGTTTTTGAAGCCGTAACTTTGTCTCCGTCACGAGTTATCAGTGCCTCTCCAGTAGCTTTGTCCATCAATTCACCGGAAAGCTTGTATTCTTTTCCAGGTATCAATCCAGAATAAGAAACAGTATCAACAATTGTTACTCGTTTTCCTGCAAGTCCTTCATCCATTTCAGTTTCTTTGTCAATAGCATTTGTCTTAATTTCAACATCCGTTACAGAAAAGACTTCGCCATATTCGCCGTGAATCCCTTCGTGAAGCACCTTGTCTTTATTTGCTTTGTCAACTACCTTTGCGACCCAGCCATAAGTTCCTGGAGAATCCAAAGTGACATTTTCTAGTCCATATCCATTAAGGTTTGAAGCAAACTCTCCAGCTTTTGTAATAGAAATACCTTTACTAGAAGTCACAATTTTCTCAGGTTTAGAGAAATCTAAACGATCGATTTCATCACTGTATTTGTACAAAGTAAAGGTCACCTCAGCATCTGCATTAATAGGTGCTTTTGTCACTTTTAGGGTATCCCAAACTTTATCCCCCATGTGGACTTTCTCTTCGTTTGCTTTTGTATAATACTCATCATTGGTTACCACATGTACAGTTTCGGAAGGAACGCCGTACTCTGTCTGGAATTTTGCGACGCGTCCACTATCATCGCCACCAGTAACAACGATAGTATAGTAACCAGCTTGATCAAAGGCTTTAAATTCCTTCGTGTTTAATTGACCTTCAATTAATGGAGCCGTTATTTCATCAAAAACAACTGCATGCTCAGGAACTTTTCCTTGCTCCGGCTTGATTGGTGAATAATACATTGTGAAAGTTGCCGTTAATGATTTGTCCTCTTTACTGTCACCCCAACCAGATGGTAGGTTATAGCTTCCGTCAGCTGAAAGATCGCGGTCTTTCCCTTTCAACTCTACATGTGTATTCCAATCATTTAGATTCCCTTTGCCGTCACCTAATAATCCCCACATTCCCGGAAGATCAACAACGGAAATTCGATCATGAATGCTTTGTCCCACGACTGCTGAGGTCGTTGAAACTTTGGTTTCAATATTTGCTGTCCAAGGAACTAAAGCATACTCATTTTCACTACCAAAATGGGATTGCCAAGATTCAGTGTATTCTGTTTCATCAATTGTTTCTACCCAGACATACCAACCTTTATCTTTTTGCTTAATCGTTACATCTTCGGTTTCAACAATGCCATTACCTATGATTTCTGTTTTTACTTCTGCATAAGGTTTAATATTTCCTGGAATACTAACTTCAGAGCCACCTTCATGCTGATTGCCATTGTTAATAAAATCTGGCTTGGTTAGGAAAGGACCATATAATTTACTGTTTATGACAATTTTATGTCCCGATTTATTATCCCAAACCTTTAGCTGATCTCGTACTTTTCCACCTGTTTCAGGCAACCGATGACCATCAATATACTTGCCATCATTCGTATTCAAAATCAGATTTTTAGTTTCGACCTTAGGCTGCCATTTGACTAATGTTTGTTCATTTGTGTCATTAAAAGGCTTTTGAAAATTTGCATCATCCGTAAAATAACTTGCATATGCTCCCTGTTCATCTCGATCAAAGCGAACTACCGGGTAATAAAAACCATATTTTTCAGCTACTAAACCTGAGGTATGCGTATAGGCTTGCACTCCGCTAGCTACTATCGTTTCTGAAACTGCATTCAATTTAGTAATATCAGCATGATTGACTAATTCATCGACCGGAATTGCCTGAGTTCCATAATCATTCTCTGAGTAATACCAATCCAATTTTAGCTGTGCTGGTACTTTTCTACCTTGGTTTAAAATATTGGTCCACGTTGTATCTCCTGCTAGCTCGACATTAATTTCATCGGTTAGCTTTTGACCTTTTTTCAATAATAAAGGTGTTTTAGTTGTTGCACTAATTTTAAATGGTTTGATTAAGTCAACATCTGCTACTGTTGAGATTTTTTGTCGATCTTCCGCTAAAGCTGTAATAAAGTCTTGATCGCTTGGGAAATAATATTCTGTTAATTGTGTTCCCGGCAGTTCACTAACTTCCATTTGGACAGCTACTTTTCCCGTTTGATTAGGAATTACTATGATATCTGCGGGTGCAGCATTTGATTTGAAGTTCCACTCTGTTTGACCATCTTGGAATTTCCCATCGGTCACTGTCAATTTTACATCGTAAGCGCCCAAATTTCTAACATCATTATTCGCTGCTGAAAGAATTTCAAACTTAACTTTCGCAGATTGTTGTTTACTATCCTCCTCTAGCGTTACTACGCCACTGTATGGTCCACTATTCTGTGAAGCCACAGTATTCATCGTAGCTAACCAGCTCTCAATTTCTTTCCAATCCGCTTGATTAGAAAGTTTATTTTTTGCAGCAGCATAGATATCCTTTGTACCGTCTACTTCATAATTATCTCTAAAGTACATTCCCATTGCTGCGTGTACCATTCTGTGATTATTTTTTTCCCCTTCTGACAAGCTATCCCAGCCACTTGTAGGTGTTCCACGAGTAATAAAATAATCTACCATAAAAGCAGCAGCATTGTCAGTTATTTTTGTTGGAACCGCGGGGTTATCCATATTAACCGGTACACCCATTTCAATACAAAAAGGAAAATGCGTGCTACTATCTTTACTAGGATTTCCTAATTCTTTTCCGCCAATACTGTAAGAACCAAAGCTCAAAGCAATATTGCCTGTTTCAGCTCCAGAATAACATTTCCCTAATACTTCTCTTTCTCTGGGCACATTAGGCCCTTCGCCCCACCAGACAGCATCCGCTTCAACTTTCAAATTAAACAATCCAACATTACTTAACACCATCATAATAGACAGTATAATTCGCCAAAATTTCCCAAAAAATTTTTTCATCTCAATCTCCTTCTTTCCTTTTTTCTTTTCTAACCTTCCCCGTATCCTTTAATTATTTTGCTCCCAACATTCCTCCGTTCTCGAATATTAATCTTAATTGACGTTAAGCGACAAAATACTGCCCAAAAAACAAAAAGATTATTAATATATAAATCTATTTATTTTTTGTTAATACTATTTTATCATGATATTATCTTTTTTGAAAACATTTTTAAAAATCTTAAAAAATGAAATTCAAATTATGTCAGTATTCCGATAGAATCACAAATTGCTTCCGTAAAAATGCCCAAAACACCTACTCAAAGCCGAATATCCATTTTGCCTACTCTACGCTCAAGCTAAAATCACAAAAAGAGCAATTCGAGAAAATCTCAAAATCGCTCTGAATCTTTATATATCAATGTTCTTTTCTAACATGAACCTCCCAAGTCAAGAACAAGCAGAAATATTGTCTACTTCTTGTTATGCAACCGAACTTAGATTACAAGTAACAATTCACCGTTCATAGCTCGGTAAAAACCCTTGTCTTTAGCTAATACTTCCTACTAACAGGCGTATAAGGGACTTACACCCTCTACATGCTGACATATCAAAAAGCACACCTGAAAATCAGATGCACTTTTGCTATGTATTCGCTTTGTTGCAAATCAGCCCGATTTAGCATTGAACCCCAAAAACAAGCTAGTGTGATCCAAAATATCTTTTGTTTATTTATTGTTTATAAATCATTGTATTTTCTGACAATATTCTCAACAGTAAAACCGTATTCTTCAAAAATCTTATCTTCAGGTGCTGAAGCGCCGTATTGATCGACGGTTATTGTATCGCCATCTAGGCCAACATATCGACCCCAACCATAGCTTGAACCAGCCTCAATCGCCAAACGTTTCGTCACTTCTCTTGGTAATATAGCTTCTTGATATGCCACATCCTGTGCTTCAAATAAATCAAAGCTTGGCAAAGAAATCACTCGAACGTCCTTGCCTTGTTGTTTTAGGGCAAGCTGAGCATCAATCGCTAATTTAACTTCACTTCCAGTCGCAATTAAAATACCATCCAACACACCTTCTTCTGCACTCACCACATAGCCACCTTTAGAGACATTTTGACGGGCATTTTCTTTGGTGCCTTCAATCACTGGTAGATTTTGGCGTGTTAAAACAAGCGCTGTTGGTTTATCAGTTGATTGAATGGCGATTTCCCACGCTGCCACAACTTCATTACCATCTGCTGGACGAATCACTTGCAGATTAGGGATTGAACGCAATGAGGCAAGCTGTTCAACCGGCTCATGTGTTGGTCCATCTTCTCCAACCGCAATTGAATCATGGGTAAAGACATAGGTCACTGGCAGGTTTTGAATGGCAGCCAGCCGAATTGCTGGTAATAGATAGTTTGAGAAAACGAAGAATGTACCGCCATAGACTTTTGTACCAGCGTGTAGGGCAATGCCGTTCATGGCTGCGCCCATCGCAAATTCACGTACGCCAAACCAGATATTTCTGCCGGCATAGTTATCCGATTGAAAATCCGTTTCGTTAGCTACCATTGTGTTATTTGAGGCTGAAAGATCAGCCGATCCACCCCAAAATTCAGGCAATTGTGCCGATAGGGCTTGAATTGTTTCCTTTGAAGTCACCCGACTAGCTGCCGAGCTTTCAACTTCATAGACAGGTAAATCAATCAATTCAATTTTTTCATCACTAAAGACTCTCGTATATTCATTTGCTAGCTCAGGGTAGGCTTGGCTATATTGTTCAAATAACGCATGCCACATACGTTCAGCCTGTTCGCCACGTGTATTTAAGGTAGTGGCAAAACGTGTTGCGACTGCTTCTGGCACACTAAAGGCTTGATAATTCCATCCATAGCTAGCCTTGGCAAAGCTGACACCATCTGTACCAAGTGGTGCACCGTGAACTGCTGAGGTGCCCTCATTTTTAGCACCAAAGCCGATAATCGTTTTAACTTCAATAATAGTCGGTTTATCTGTTTCAGCCTTGGCGCTTTCAATTGCCGCATTAATTGCTGCTAAATCATTGCCATCTTTAACTAGAATATGTTGCCAGCCATATGCTTCAAAGCGTTCCCCAACATTTTCAGTAAAGGCTTTTGTAGTTGGGCCGTCTAATGAAATATCATTGGAATCATAGAATAAAATCAATTTGCCAAGCTTTAAATGGCCAGCTAATGAAGCAGCTTCCTGTGACACACCCTCCATTAAATCGCCATCACCATTTAAGGCATAGGTATAATGATCGACAATTGGAAAATTAGGCTGATTATATTTGGCTGCTAAATGCGCCTCTGCCATTGCCATACCAACTGCATTCGCAATTCCTTGTCCTAATGGACCAGTTGTTGCTTCCACACCATCTGTATGGTTAACTTCTGGATGTCCCGGTGTTTTTGAGCCCCATTGACGAAATTGTTTTAGGTCTTCAATTGAAACCTGATAGCCTGCAAGGTGTAACAAGCTATATAATAATGCAGAGCCATGCCCAGCCGAAAGAACAAAACGGTCACGATTTGACCATTGACGGCTGGTTTTTGGGTTAACATTCAAATGATGCATCCATAAAACATAAGCCATTGGCGCTGCCCCCATTGGTAAACCGGGGTGACCTGAATTAGCTTTTTGAATCATATCCATACTTAGCGTACGAATGGTATTGACTGCAAGTTGATCGGTAGTGTCGAACATGAAATTTATCTCCTTTTTTTACTAATTTTAACCAAAATAACTCGCCTACATCAGTAAACGAGTTATTCAATTACTTTGAAAATTCCGCCCAATCCTTCATAAATTGTGCGACGCCATTGTCTGTTAATGGATGGCTCCATAATTTAGGGAATAAATTACCCGGAATAGTCGCAATATGACTGCCGACTAAGGCTGTCGCCTCAACATGTTCTAAAGTCCGAATGGAAGCAGAAATAATTTCTGCTTTCAGCTCGTAAATATCGAGAACTTGTCGTAATTTTTCAATTAATTCAAGACCTGACACACCAATATCATCTAATCTTCCAATAAAAGGTGAGATATAAGTCGCACCAGCCTTAGCTGCCATTAACCCTTGGGCGACTGAAAAAATCAAGGTCACGTTCGTTTTAATATTTTCTTGAGATAAAATATTAACTGCGGCTAAGCCAGCTTCTGTCATTGGAATTTTAACGACGATATTGTCCGCCCATTTAGCAATTTCGCGTGCTTCTTTGACCATACCTGCTGTTTCTAAGCTAATGACTTCGGCAGAAACGGGACCATCGACTAAAGCGCAGATTTCTTTAATCACTGTTTCAAAATCTCGACCTTCACGCGCAATAATTGTTGGATTAGTCGTCACGCCATCAACTAAACCTAAATCATTAATTCGTTTGATTTCTTCAATATTTGCCGTATCTAAAAAAAATTTCATCAGTCCTCCTAAACTTTTTGCTCATAATAGACATTTGCACCATGTTTTTGAAAATAACGTTTATCTAGTAAATACTATGGAACACGGCTACATTCTAACACGAAACTTAGAAAAAATAAAGCGAAGCCTTAATAAAATTGATAAAAAATGCTCGTGCACTTAAATTTTCACCCCGACTTTTTAAAGTTTTAAGCTAGATTTTGAAAATCACACGGCAGCTTTTGAAAACTCCAGCTCTATTTTTTAGAAACTCCATGTCTGCTTTTAGAAATTACACGACAGCTCTTAAAAAATCATCGCATCTCCTAAACTTTTTGTCCATAATAAGCATTTGCACCATGCTTTCTAAAATAATGTTTATCCAGTAAATACTGTGGAATATGACTACATTTTGGATTAATAATTTCCGTATTTAATGCCATATTCGCCACTTCATCAAGGACAATACTATTTTCAACAGCCTTTGTACAGCTTTCTCCCCAAGTAAATGGGCCATGACCAATGGTCAAAACACCTGGAATAGCATTTGGATCAATTTTTCGTGATGTAAATACCTCAACAATTACTTTCCCAGTATTTAACTCATAGGCATCTTCTACCTCGTCACGCATTAATTGACGTGTTACTGGCACACCACCATAAAAGGTATCCGCATGCGTTGTCCCATAAGGTGGAATATCTCTGCCCGACTGCGCCCACATTACTGCATATTTTGAATGTGTATGCACGACTGCCTTTATATCTGGGAAATTTTGATATAAATAAAGATGGGTTGCCAAATCAGAAGAGGGCTTTAAACTATCAGCTTCCAATAATTTACCATTTAAATCGCAAACGACCATTTGTTCAGCAGTCATTGTATCGTATGGCACACCTGATGGTTTAATAACTACAATACCATTTTCACGATCAATTTCGCTGACATTTCCCCAGGTTAAGACGACAAGCTTACTCGCTTTTAAATCTAAATTAGCTTGACAAACTCGCTCTTTCATTTCAGCTAAATCCTGATTACTAATTGCCATAACCTGCCTCCTTTAGAATTGGGTATAAAAATTGTTGTGCTTTTTTAATTTCCACCGTTGGCTCTAAACTCGTTTCGCTCCACATTTCAATCACAAATGCGCCTTCATAGCCAAGCCGTTTTAAAGTTTGTAAACAGCCTGCAAAATCAACACAACCTTCGCCAAAAATGACATCTTTAAATTGTCCTGAAAATCCTGCTGTGACCGCCAAGGTATCCTTTAAATGAACCTGTGCAATTGAGCCAATTCCTTTTTCTAATTCATAACCAACCGCATTTTCAGGCCACGCAGATAAATTGCCAACATCTGGATATACTTGCAAATAGGGTGACGGAATTTGCGCTTTAATTTCCAAAAATTTTGAAATAGAATTAATAAATGGATCATCCATAATTTCAATTGCTAAAACAACACCTTTAGCTGATGCTATTTCAACTGACTTTTTTAAATTTTCAATAAAATAATTACGTGTTTGTATTGTTTTATCTTCATAATAAACATCATAACCAGCTAATTGAATTGTTCTAATACCCAAATCACTCGCTAAATCAACTGCTTTTGTCATGATTTCTAGTGCAATTTGCCTAATTTCAGCATTGTGAGAGCCTAGAGGATACCTCCGATGACCACTTAAGCACATTGATAAAATTGGTATTTTAGTTTCAAAAATTGCATTAATAACTGCTTTTCGTTCCTGATCCTGCCAATCTAAACGTGCCAAACGCTCATCGGTTTCATCAACGGACATTTCAACAAAGTCAAAGCCTAATTCTTTTGCCAATAGCAATCGTTCTTGCCAAGTGATAGCCTTTGGTAGTGCTTTTTCGTAGATACCAATCATGATTACTCACCCCATAGACGAATTAATTCTTCCTGAAACTGCTCTGCTGCCAATCTCGGATTTTCAGCTGCAGTAATCCCTCGTCCAGAAATAAAGGTATATATTGGCATTCCTTTAAACAATTTCAAAGTATCCACATCCAAACCACCGGTTACTGAAACTCTAAATCCCATATCAATTAATTTTTGAACACGCCTTAAATCTTTTTCTCCCCATGTTTCGCCAGCCAACAAGGCATCCCGACTTTGATGATAGATTGCTTGTGATATACCAGCGTCTAACCACTGCTGTGCATGAGCATATGTCCAATCACCATATAGTTCAACCTGAATTTCATCAATTTCATTATTAGCAGCCTTCATTGTTGGAATCGTTGCCGAACAAATACAAGTCATCCAATCAGCACCCGCTTTTCTAACATTTTCGGCAACTGTTCCACCGGCATCTGCACATTTAGTATCTGCCACAATTTTTTTATTTGGATACATTGCTCTTACACATTTCACAGCTTCATCGCCAACCTGTAGCAATAAAATCGTTCCAACTTCCAAAATATCTACAACATCGCCCACATTTTTAACATCTTTTAATGCGCTTGGTAAATCTGAGTGATCTAGTGCAATTTGTAAATTTGGTTTTGACATCATACATCCATCTCCTTTAAGATTTCTGGCATACATTGCCCCAATGAGAAGCAAATATATGCCAGTATTTAACTATTTTTTAAATCGACTTTCCAAATCAGTTTCATCCTGTACTCTTTGTGCAATTTCTTTGGCATTCATAACATTTTTTACTCCAACAACCGTAATGCCTTTAGCCTTTGCATCTTCAAACATTTCTACAAAATTTAAAGGCGTGAAGACGACATCAAAATTTTTGGCGGTAGATTTACCTTCTGAAATTGCGCAATGATGAATATTGGTAATTGGAATATTTAAAGATTTAAATGCTTTTTCAGTCGAGCGCTTCATCATTAGTGAAGTACCGCTACCATTTCCACAACATACTAATATATTCATATTATTTTCTCCATTCTATAAATAATTCAAGCTAATCAATTCCCTTGACCTCTTTGTAAACATCATAATCTTCAACTGCTAAAAAGTAATTTTCGGGATCCTTTTTATACTCAATTTGAGGAATGATAATCAAAATAAGAGCAACTAAAGCAACTCCGCCCCAGCCTAAGAATTTCATTAAGACAGTAAAACCAGGCCATAATGTATCCCAGTCAAACATTCCGAGGTAACCACCATATTTTGATAAGCCTACCCAGCTTGCGATTAAAGCTGCACCATACACTTGGATAAGTCCTGAGATAAATGGCAAAATCATGGCCGCCTTAGCACCTGCACGATGATTTGCATAGACAGCAAACGCAGCATTATCAAAGAACAATGGAATAAATCCAGCAATGATAATCACAGGCGATTTCAATAAAATCAAACTGCCAATTGCTAAAAATTGACCAAATGCGCCGAATAAAAAGCCGATCGTAACTGCATTTGGATGACCGAATGCAAAGGTTGCCGCTACATCTATCCCCGGCACTGCTCCAGGTAAAATAGTATCCGAAATTCCGGTAAAGCTTTCCGTTAATTCAGCAACGAATGTTCGCACGCCTAATTGTAAAATTGCAAGATAAACTGCAAATTGTAAACTCGTCGTAATGACATAAAATAGAAATGAGCTATCTGCAGCAATAATTTCAAGCTTAACAAAGTAATCGCGTCCTAAAACTGCCATAATTATGCCGAAAAAGCCTAGCATTAATATACCTGTCGCAACCATATTTTCATTAAATATTTTTAGAAAACCTGGTAATTCAATATCTTCAAGACGTTTATGTTCTTTTTGATGTTTTTCGGCTTTTTTTGCCCAAATCTGAGCAACTTTACTTACCAATGCGATTCCAAACATTTGCTGATGAGCGACAGCAAAACCAGCACCATCAGTTAATTCTTGAGTGATACCCACGGTCAAATTAGAACCAACAGCCCAGTAAAGACCTAAAATCAAGCCCATCACCGCTAACACCTGTATGCGACCAAGCTCTGGGAAACAAAATAGCAAAAGCCAAAATGCTGTGGCTGCCTGTTGAACCTGAACGTTACCCGTAGTAAAAACTGAACGCATTTTGGTAACTTTTTGAAAACGAACAAGTAAGATATTAACAACAAAAGCAATTAAAAGTAATATCATCACATCCCCGAAGGTCTTACCAAATGTTTCTTCAATTCCTGTTGTTATCGCATTTTGTCCAAAGTATGGATCAATAACAGTTGCATCAAGATTAAAGCGGTCTTTTAAACCTGCTAAAATAGGTCTAAAATTATTAACTAAGCCACCTGAACCGACCGATAAAATCATATATCCAATTGTAGCCTTCAAAAATCCAGCTAATATTTCAGACAATGGTTTCTTTTGTAACGCATATCCAAGAAAAACTATAAAACCAATCATATACGCTGGTTGAGTTAAAATATTTGTTGCAAAATAGGTCCAAATTTTCAGTAAAAAATCCATTTTCTCCTCCTCCTCGTTTTAAGCGCTTTTAAAGTACGGAATAATTTCTCGTAACTCCTCAACAGAACTAACTTCTTCTAACTTTTCCACTAAACCTTCGGTCATCAGCATTTCGGAAAGATTGGCAATATTTTCCATATGAGCATCAGCATCTTTGGCTGCTAAGGTGAAAAATAGTCTTGCTTGCTTTTCCTCGTTGCCAGCTTCAAAATAAACTTTGTTTGGAAACTTGGTAAATGAAACTGCTGTTCCTAAAACCCCCTCACTCTTATCTGTGGAATGTGGCATTGCAACACCCGGAATAATAACTATATATGGACCATATTTTCTGACACCGTCTACAATTTCTTCAATATAGGCATCCATAATAAATTTTTTCTCAACTAACATTTGACAACTAATTCTAATTGCTTGCTCCCAATTCTCTGGTTGCTCGTCTACAAATCTAACCAAGTCATTATCAACAAAATAATTTAACATAGATTCAATCCTCTCGTAATGGGCTTTAGCACCATATTATTGATGCTAATTATAAGAATGAAGGAAAAGGTGTGTCATTGTCTATTGCAAATGCATCCGCAAATCCTCGTTCAAAATTAAACTCTAGTTTATCTTTATCATCAGGGTAAGTAAATTTACCACCGACTTGCCAGATAAAAGGCTTAAATTGATATTGCAAACGATCTTTTTTAAATTTCCAAATCTCCGTAATTTCTTTAGGGTCAGCCATGAAATTTGCCCAAATATCATAGTGAACTGGAATAACCACCTTGGCATTTAAACTTTCTGCCATACGTAACATATCAACAGAGGTTACTTTATCTGTAATTCCTCTTGGATTTTCACCATATGCCCCTAAACAAACATCAATTTCATTCTCATTACCATGCTTAGCAAACATATTTGAATAATGTGAATCCCCCGCATGATAAATATTACCACCTGTTGTTTGAAATAAATAATTTACCGCAATTTCATTCATATCTTGAGGCATTTTCCCTTTTAAGGTTACTTCTGGATCAGAACAGGTAACTAGAGCAGTCCGGTCAAACGCCTCCAAGGCTTTAATTGTCACATCACCAATCGTAACTTCTTCATTTGGATGAACAACGACTGTTTTACTTTCAGGAACGCCCCACTTCAGCCATGTATTAACAACCTCTTGAGGCCCAACGAATTTGGCATTCGGACAATTTTGATTAACTGCAGCGGCAGTATTAATATCTAAATGATCTGAATGAATATGAGTAACCACTAAGGCGGAAACATCCTTCACTGCAAACGGATCAATCACAAAGGGTTGTGTTCTAAGGTTAGGCTGTTGATTTTCAACACCACTCATTCGCATCATCTGATGTCCTTTGACCATCTTACCTGAGCCGTGAGTTCTTTTTCCTGTTCCACACCATAAATCACAAAGAATATTGGTATTCCCCTCTGATTTTAGCCAAATACCAGTACAACCTAACCACCAAATAGAAACTGTATTTGGCTCAACAACAGTACTTTCGATTTCTTCATTTAAATAAGTACCCCATTCAGGGAAAGTACTTAACACCCACGATTCTTTGGTCACTTCACTTATCTTATTAGCCATTTTTCCCTCCAAAATATTATGTCTTTTGTTCTACAAGACTAATATTAAACAACACGCAAAGCGTTTTCAATACATTTTTATGATTTAATTCCTATTTTATGATTTGTTTTGTACTATTTGTTGCTTATATTCATCTTTTATGATTTAATCTATATATAATTGCCGAAAAGTTCATAACGCTAGGGGAGCAGCCATGAAAAATTCAATTGAAAACATCGAAAAAAGACAAACTAAGATAATTACACTATTGAAGCAACAAAAAGAAATGACGACAAAACAATTAGCTACCGAGCTTTCAACCTCATTGCCTACAATTAGACGTGATTTATTAACGCTTGAAAATATGGGGAAAATTGATAGAAAGCATGGAAAAGCTATTATCAATACTAGTACTGAAATTGATGACAATAAGAATACAAAAATCAAAAAAATAAAACAGCAGCTTGCCAAAGCAGCAACCGCTTTTGTTAAAAATGATCAAACTGTTTTTATTAATTCATCCAGTGCTGCATTAGAGGCCACAAAATACCTAGTGGATAAGCGCATTACGATTATTAGCAATAATGTTTTAGTGACTGAGCTTGATCATAATCCAGATTCAACTGTCATCTTAAGCGGTGGAGAGGTTTTATATCCTAAAGAAGCTCTAGTAGGTCAAGTTGCCTTAAATCTAATCGAAAGTGTCCGTTCTGATATTTCAATTCTTGGTGTTTACGGCTTAACAATAGAGCAAGGTCTAACTACTCCTTCAATCCATGAATCAAAAATCAATCACGCAATGATTTCACAAACCTCGGGAAAAGTCCTAATTATTGCCGATTATCGAAAAATTGGAAACATCGCCAATTTCCAAAGTTCATCAATTGATAAAATAGATGTTTTAATTACTGATAATTTTGCTGATACAAAAATCATACAAAAAATAAGAGATTTAGGCATACAAGTTATTCAAGTCGAAATATGTTAATTTTTTTCAATAGATTTATTCAAGTATTATTTTTGTTGTAGTCCGACTTTATATAAGAAAAAGCGATTCCAGCAGTAGCCGGAATCGCTCCAAATAATGATATATCAGCATTTTATCTATCAACTTTCAGCTGAAGCTACTTGAAAAATAATACAAACAGCTCTGCCATTTAAAACCGACTTGACCGTAACCTGAAACCCAAGCAACTTACCAATAGTTGTTAATTCTTCGACCGATACATTTTGATAACCAAACTGGGTATGCGAGAAAGTTTTTAGCATTTGTTGGCTATAAATGGTATTGATATAAATCCCATTTAGTTTCAAAACACGCTTTATTTCGCTCATTGCCAGTCGTAAGTCTTCCCAAAAATAAGAAACGTTAATCGAATAACACTTGTCGAAGCTGTTTTCAGGAAAGTCAATGTGAGACACGTTACATTGCAAAAGCGATAAATTGCCTGATGTCACCAATTTTTTATTTCTTTTAGCTGCCGATTTCAAAGTGCTCTGAGAAATGTCAATGCCCACTAACTGACATTCAGACTGTTTGGCAATTTGATTAAGAACAAATCCATTGCCGCAGCCAATATCGAGGATGTTTTCTTCGTTTTCGGGCGATAAATAATTAATCGTCGCTTGATAGAGTGGCATATTTTGCTGATTCATGACAGCAGTAATGACTTTCCCTCCCAAACCACTTGGATTCGCAAACTGCCTAGCAATATATCGGTTGAGGTTCACGTTATTTAACTCCTTTATCCCAATTTTTTCCCAATATAAAAAACATAGCCATAAGATTGTTGATAGCTTTGATACAACCGAGCTTCATATTTATCCTGAGCAACATAATCACTGACAAGTTGGTTGCCAGCATATTTTTCAAGAAGTTTTTCCTCGCCAGCTGCACGGGGTATAAAATAATTTTCAGTCCAATCTTTTTCAGGCAAAACAAAAGTAGCAATGTGAGAAAAGCCAATTTCTTGCATTATTGAGATGTTTCGATCGACAGAATCTAGCGAACTACCAGCCTCCGACCAAAATTTTTCTACTTCTTTAGGACGCTCACGTGAAAGCCCTGATGGACAGGTCACAGCCACATAGCTGTCTTTTTTAATGAACTGATACCAATATTTTAATCCTTTTTCAAAACCAATCGCATCAATCGCTCCTTCTGAAAAAATCAAATCAACTGTCTCTTTGGGACAGTAAAGTTCTTCCATTGAGCCGACAATTCCGGTGACTCTGTCTTGAAGATTTAATTATTTTTCTAGTTTAATTATATTTCTAATATTCTTCTGAATCAAATAAAAATTAAAGCCAACAATCAAGGTGTAAATCGGGAAAATCAGCTGTTCCGCAATTGAGACCTCGACCCCATTAGCGAGCATAAAGATTATCATAGCATCTAATGCTAAAAGCAAAGTTAGAGCCTTAAACATTAGGATTGGTAGTAATAAATATCCCCAATTGTGTTTGCGTAATAGCATAATAGATGAAAACACAATCGCAGGTAAAATAATCCCTAAATCCATCGCTTGAACGGGAAAAGTGGTATAGTGTTCAAGTTTTAATGCTGTAGTTTGGGGTATTAAATAGCTCAACCAATTCATGCCAATCAAAAAGGCAAAAATAAGATTTGAAATGCTCAAATATTTGATGGGCAATTTCTTTTGAAAATAGGTATGGATGGTTGAAAGTTCAAAAGATGTCATACACGCCAGAAAACTGTAAAATGACAAACTCATCAAGATAACATATAAAACGAACATTGAATTAAAAGTGCCCGCCAAACAATAAATTGTATAGGTATATAGGAAATAGGCTAAAGCTCCAGTCAAATAAAATCTACCTTTAATCGAATTTTGGCGATTTTTAAATAACGCATAAATCAGAAAAGGAACGCCGATAAATAAAGTTACCAAATCTTGTCCTTTTGCTTGAACAGCCATTGATAAAGAATCGTTGTGATAAATTCCTTTTCCATATAATTCGACTGTCCCGCCACTAATCGTTTTAATCTGAGCGCCAACATTTACGCTCGTATTGTCAAACAAGCTAATTGCAGCAACAACTCCTGCAATCAAGGCAATCGCTACTACTAGCCAAGTAATGTTTTTACTGATTGGTTTCATGAATAGTTCTCCTTTACGTAAGTCACCAGTGGTTGAATCGCCTCTTGTTGACTAAAATCTATTGTCTTTCCGTAAGTCTCAATAATCGCTTTTTCTTCGGCAGTCCATTCTTTTTCTAACTTCTTTTCGACTGCTTTTTTAAGCATTTGCAACAACATTCGGTGCCCCAATTTTAATTTTGAATAATCAATGCCTCCTCGAAAATGAAAAACTGCTTCTGGCTCACTCATTGATTTTGGAAAAGAACGATTCATTGTCGCTTTAAAATCTACTTCTTTGGGGTCTGCTAAACCAACTGTAAAAACCACTAGATGCTTTAACTCGGCTTTTAAAACTGTAGCAATACCAGAAATTTTTCCCGCACGAATAGAGCCGCCATAAATGACTAGATTGTATTGACTAAGCTTTTCAGCCTTAATATCTTTTATCTCAATACACGAAACCTGTAATTCGGCTGCTAACCACTGAGCGTATTTTTTTGTTGTACCATAAGTCGATTGATAGATGATGAGCGCATTATTCATTTGAAATTCCCCTTTAACTGTTCTAGATTTTCCATCATCTTCAACATAACCTTGCTTCCTAGCGCCAATTCATCCTCGCTAAGCCCAGAAAAGACTTCTCTCAAAAAATATTGCGCTTCATTTTCAGCAATTTTAACTTGTGACATGCCGAATGGGGTCATTGAAACTTGGCGCACCCTTTTGTCTGCTACACTCGTCACCACTTCTACCAAACCCGTCTTCTCCATGCTCTCTAACATCTTGGCAATGTTTTGCCGGCTCGTGTCCATAGCGCTTGCGAGTGAGGTGACAGTTGGAACCCCCTCCTTTGATAAATCTAAAATATTAAGTAGTAAAAACCATTGCTTAGTTGTTAATACATTGACCATTTTATCCCCAACAAATTGTAACTTATTGGCAAGAATAAAAGTGCCACCAAATAAAAGGTATTTTAAGTTTTTAGGTTCTTGCATAACGTTCTCCAATTCTAAATAAGTAATAGGTTACGTTTAATTATACGCAACCTATTACTTATTTTCAAGTATTTCCTTTCTGGTTGTCTACAAAAGTATTCTTGTAGTGACACCCTATCCCAAAAGCAATCTTGTAGTGTCACCCCTACGTAAAAAAAATAGCAAATCTAGGTTTATGGATTAGCTCTAAGCGATAAATCGCTATGAACTCAATCAATCGCATCAGCAAGTTTGACCCAAAAGTCTAAAATTCGCTGATTACGAAATAGAAAAAACGCATGAAATCAATGTTTTCACAAATGAATTTCATACGATTTTTCTATTTTCAAGACTTTTGGGTCAGACTCAGGACTTCAGCGGTCTATGGTTAGGAAAATAGATGATTTATGCGCACCTATATCGCACTAACAGGTTAAGGAGCTGTATACAATGTAATAATTTGCCGACCAATACCGTGATGATGATACTTTTCAAGTAAGACGATATTATAAATTTCCGCATGAGAAACGCCATCAGAAATTGCTCGACCACAGCCAATCACTTGATTTTTTATCAATCACAAATATTTTATACAAACTATTTTTAAACGCTAACTCAATTTTTTCAGTTGGTAAATCAGTTAATCCATAATAATGCAGTAAATTTTTCACTTGGTGGTAATCAATATTGGTGTCTTCAATTACAAAATGCAATTTTTCTATTGATGACATTTCTACTCCTAACTAAAACGTGCTGCTCGCTCACTTAGCTCTAACCAAACTGAGGTATCTGGACCTTTTGGCAGTATTCTTTGATGTGATTCTTCTGGTTTCAGATGAATTGATAAAAAATAATGCTTTTTAATTGCATCAAAATCAGTTGTATCACCAAAACCATAGGTTTGATATAAATCACGAGCATATCCCCAAAGATTTTGATAATCAATTAATCGTTTTTTATTAACATTAAAAGCAGCATAATAGGCGACATCAAAACGTGCTAAAGTACTATATAATCTTACATCGCTGTCTGTTATCTGACTGCCATGTAAGTATCTTTGATTTGCCAATCGCTGCTCCAACCAATCTAAACGCTCAAAAACAATATCATAGGCACTTTCATAGGCTGATTGACTTTTTGCAAAGCCCGCTTTATAGACGCCATTATTAATATCATGGAAGATAATATCATTTAATTCACGAATTTCATTTTCTAATTCAATCGGAAATAAATCTGGTGCATCGACCTTATGAAATTTCTGCCAATCACGTTCAAAATAATAGGTTAAATTATGATAATCATTTTCTACCACTTTTTTTGTTTCAATATCAACAAGCGCTGGTACCGTCGGACGTCTAGCGTAATTTGAATCAGCGTTAACATAAACTTCACTTAGATAATGGATACCAAGTACTGGATCAACATTATCTTTATCTAGAGTAAACGCCCAATCTGTATGTCCAATCTTTGGGCGAATCGGATCAGCTGTGCCTAAACTAATTACCTTTTCAAGTCCTAAAACTTTGCGAACAATAACTGCTCGATGTGCCCATGGACAAACAGGTGCCCATAATAAACGATATTTGCCAGCCACAACTGGTAATTCATCTACACCATCGCCAAATTTGGCAGTGAATTGATTCGTTTGACGAATAAATCGACCGTCTTTGGCAATTTCAATTGATTGACTCACTTTATTTTCAACCATTTTATTCCTCACTTTTCATTAAAATACTCAAGTAACCGAAAACTATTTTCTACATAATATAAAACGGCTGTTTTTAAACCCTCATCTTTCACAATAAAATCACTGTGATGCCAAGTGCTTGCATTCTTTTCACCATTACGACCTATAAAAGCAAAGATACCCGTTTTTAACATTGTTTCAATCATTTTAATGCCCCATTTTGTAAGCTGTGCCTTTATAAATTTTGTCGTTTCAAATTCTTCATTTGAAAGCTCTGGATTCTGGATACTGATGAATAAAATGTCTGATTGCTGATAATTCATCAAGAAATGATTGTTAATACCTGTCATTAATCTCTCCTAGTTACAATACAAATTCTGGTTCAAAATTTTGATGTTTTTGTGATAAAAATGCTCGTGTTCGGTGATTTTTAGGATGATTGAATACAGCATCAGTTGAGCCACTCTCAATAATCTGACCATTTTCTAAAAAAATAACCCGCGTTGCCACTTCTTTTACAAAAGCCATTTCATGTGATACCAAAAGCATTGTCTGACCTTCTTTAGCAGCAGCTTGGATTGTCGCTTGCACTTCGTTAACTAATTCTGGATCAAGTGCTGAGGTTGGCTCATCTAATAACAATAACTTGGGCTTCATTGCCAAAGCTCTTGCAATACCAACTCGTTGTTTTTGACCGCCTGACAGATGCTTAGGAAAGTAATTAATTCGTTCTGCCAAGCCAACTTTTTCTAATTCAAAAATTGCAAGCTTAGTTGCTTCTTCATCCGAAAGCTTTTTAACAATTTTCAAGCCTTCTTTTACATTTTCAAGCGCTGTTTTACGTTCAAATAAATTAAATTGCTGAAAAACCATTGCTGTTTGCTGTCTCAGTTCTAAGACTTCATACTTTTTTATCGTTGAAAAATCAAACGTTTGATTTTCCAAGATCAAGTGACCATTGTCGGGTTTTTCCAAATAATTTAGACTTCTTAAAAAAGTTGATTTACCAGCTCCAGATGAACCGATGAGTGCAATAACATCGCCTTTTTCAAATGACACCGTCAAGTTATCCAATATCACATTGTCATGGAATTGCTTCCTTAGGTTTTCAATTAAAAACATTACTGCCCACCTCTTTTACACTAAACAATTTTTTTCCAACCTTATTTTTACTGCGTGGATCTTTAATCGCAAGCTTATCTTCAAGCAAATGAACTAAAAATTCAACAATAATATTAAGCACCCAATAGATTAAAGCAACGGCGATATAAGTTTCAAAGTAACGGAAATTATTGCCTGCAATAATCTTAACTTGAGCAGTCATTTCGACCACACCCGCCACAAATGCTAGTGATGTCCCCTTTAAAAGTCCCATTAGTGCATTGGCTAATGGAGGTACAGCAACCACAGTTGCTTCTGGCAAAATAATACGCCTTAGAATTTGAGGATAAGTCATACCTAGACTCTCCGCAGCCTCGATTTGACCACTATCTACTGAAAGTAAAGCCGAGCGAATGGTTTCTGACTGATATGCCGCTTCATTTAAGCCATAAGTGACCAGCACAAAAAGCATTGCTGGAACAGCGTTAATATTGTAATTTGTATCATTAATTGAATTTAAATATTTTAAGAACAAAGGAATTCCTGAATATGTTAAATATAATTGAACAACAATAGGCGTACCTCGAATAAAACTGACGAAGACCAACAAAATTTGATATAGCACTGGAATTTTATTCATCTTGATTATTGCAAAAAATAGTCCTAATATGAGCCCAATTAACATTGAAACAAAGGTGATTTCAAGTGTTACTGGAATCATTTTTATCAGCTTAGGAATTGCCGACCATACTGCTTCAATATCAAAAATTTTACCTGACATTTTTACTCCTATCTATTCACTCTATGCCTTAGTCCTTACAGGCTTTGGTTTCTAATTGATTAGCTGCCTAACTCAAATAAATCGGTTGATAAATAACGTTCACCGTTATCAGGTGCAATAGCAACAACTGTTTTACCAGAACCTAATTTCTTGGCAATTTCGTAAGCAGCATGGATAGCAGCGCCAGAAGAAAAACCAAGTAATACACCAATATTTTTAGCTATTATGCGGACCTGTTCAATTGCTTGTTCATTTGATACTTGAATCACTGAATCGTAAATTGTTTGATTCAAAACTGATGGAATCAATCCTGCTCCAATGCCTTGTATTTTATGCAATCCTGGTACGCCACCACTTAAAACCGGCGAATCCTTTGGTTCAACTGCAAAAATTTGAATATTATTTGACTGTTCACGTAAATATTGTCCCACTCCCGTTAAAGTGCCACCTGTCCCAACACCTGCGAGAAAAACATCTGGTAATTTTCCTAAAGCTGCTACAATTTCTGGACCTGTTGTCTGATAATGAACTGCTGGGTTTGCTTCATTTTCAAATTGTCTAAGTGAAAGATAATCAGGATTTTCTAACAATAATGATTCTAGCTTATCAAAACTTGCTTGAATGCCACCGCTTGCTGGTGTTTCAAGCACTGTACCACCATAAGCACGAATAAGTTGTTTGCGCTCCTCACTAACAGCATCTGGTAAAATTACAATTAAAGGATATTTTTTTGCTGCTGCCACAAGTGCTAAACCAATTCCTGTATTACCACTTGTTGCTTCAACAATCGTTTTGCCACTTGATAAGACACCAGCCTTTTCAGCAGTTTCAATTAAGTTTAATGCAATCCGATCCTTGACACTACCACCAGCATTAAAATATTCGAGTTTAATAAAAACATCTGCATAATGATTTTCGTCTGGATTCTCTAGCTTTAACAATGGTGTATCGCCAATTAATTCTGTAATTTTTTTATGATAACCCATTTTACACCTCTTTTTCTGCTCGATTTAGTGCCTGTTTTAAATCAGCAATCAAGTCTTTTTTATTTTCAATACCAACTGCTAAACGAACTAGTTGTTGCGTAATCCCTAATTTTTCTAAGCTTTCCTGACTAAACGACTGGTGACTCATGCTGACAACATGCTCAATCAAACTTTCAACACCACCTAAACTTGCTGCTAAATCAAAATGCTCAAGCGCTGATAAGAAATTTTTAACACAATAAGTTGGTTTTAGAGAAAATGAAATGACAGCGCCAATTCCACTAGCTTGGCGTGCCTGAATCGCTTGTTCATCATCTGAAAAGCTACCAGCAAAATAAAGTGTTTCTATTGCTTGATGCCCAGTTAAAAAATCAATAATCGCCTGCGTGTTTTCAGCTTGACGATCCAAACGAATTGCCAGTGTCTTAATACCTCTAATCAAAGAATACGCATCAAATGGACTTAGAATAGCACCTTGATTAATTTGATAGA
>JAISYB010000149.1 GCA_031270215.1 Streptococcaceae bacterium
GCTTGTGCAAGTTGGTCAATTTTTACCCATTCCCAACTTTCAGGAATCTCAAAAGGCACATCAACCTCTTTAATCGTCCCATCCGCAAACTTCTCATAATGTAAATTATCGACATAGAAAAACACCAGCCTCTCAGTAAGGAGGTGCTGGTGCTTCATCAGTTTATTCTTCCACTATCTCAACAATATCCTGTAAATTGCAATCTAGTGCTATGCAAATGCGAAGCAGGATATCAGTTGTGACGTTATCACCCTTGCCCAGCTTTGCGATAGAAGCAGAGCTGATGCCCGTCATTTCTCGCAATTTTGCTTTATTCAATCCTTTATCGATTAGTAATTTCCATAATGGGTTGTAACTAAATCTCATGAAATCATCTCCTTAATTAATTTTCTTTTCCCCATTGACGACCAAATAATGCATTTTCATTTTTTCCTAATTTCAAAACAGTTGATTGCACCAAAATATCACGACTTTCTTCGTTATATCGTTCAATTTCGTCAATTGCAAAGAACACCTGTTTTTTGCTTTGGTTGTATAGATTTATGATGGCATCGCCACCAGTTGCTTCGATGTTTTTCATCATGAGTGAATCATGCGCAATTGCAGGAAGTACGGTCAACTGTAGGATTGCAATATCAAAAAGAATAAGTGCTTTCCATGAGGTGCCAGTTCCATCATCTTCGGGAGTATAATATGCGTACTTGCTATCGCTTTCAAACTTGATAATAGGCGCATATTTTTTCACAGAGAAAGTTTCATTAAGTAAGGATAGTTTTTGGTTAATTTGAGCTTCAATGTCACTAAGCTGCGCAACTTGCATTGATTGAAGATTATCTCGAGCTGTTTTATGTTCATTCTTTAACTTTTGAACAATATCATAGGCTTCATTCTGTTTTTCTAAAGCGTTGATTTTGCTTGTGATTTCAGACATTTTAGCAATAAAGGGTTTTGGGATATTAACCGGTAGTCCTAAATCTCTAATTCTATTTTCTAAGGACTTAATTTCTTGCTCAGTAAAATAGATAAGTTGTTTTATCTTTTGAGCTTCTTCGTTAAGTTCTGAATCCAATACTGTCACAATTTTGTGATGAAAATTCTGAATTTCACTGATTTGTTTAATGTCTGCTTCAGGGAAAAATTCTGCAAATTCATCTATGTCGCTTTTTGCTAATGAAGATGAGTTGCGTACGTTTTGTTCCACTATTGTTAGTCGAGATCTCAGATGACTTAATTTTCTTTTATTAGCCGTGATGCATCCAGAAAGTTCAGCTGTCTCATTTAAGTCTTCAAGGTTCGTATTTGAAACTTTAGTATCAGTTTTTCGAGTGAAATCAACTAATTCTTGTTTTAAATTTTCAATTGCCTCTGAATTCGTATTTTTCTGTTTTTGAGTAGTAGTGGCATTAGGAATCAACTCAAGCTTGCGAGCCTTATCGTAGGCTTTTTTCTTTTCATCTGCGTCTTTCAGAGCTCTTTCATAATCTTTAATTTTGGTGTAAGCACCAAATAATTTTTCAAGGGTAAGAATGGTAGTGTTAATTCTTTCCTGTGGCACATTGGATAGTGGTCGAGAAGTTATTAAATTACTTTTCCCTTGCATTCTGAAATATAAGCTCACAGCCTGCCTGAACGTGATGTCACCTAAATTCATGTCGTAGGAAGTCATCAGGTGTTTTGTAAAATCTTTTTTGGACAGAGTTTGACCGGTAACCTCATAATTGTCAGTACAAATATTGATATTATCCATGTCTGAAGTTGACCGAGCATAGTATTCAGTTTGACTTCCAAATTGAAAGGCAAAATTTATAATGTGTGGCCCAATTTCACGAACAGCATCAGATTTAATATAGGTATCGCCACCAAAGGCAAAGTCAATAATTTGAAGCATGGTGGACTTACCAATTGAATTATCACCTTTTTGACCACCAAGGATAGTGTTTAATCCCTCAGAGAAGAATATTTTCTCAGGAGAATCACTATTACTGATTTTAAATTTATCACAACTAATTTCCTTCAACATATTCTAGTTTCTCGCTTTCATCATTAAATTCAATTCTATTTAGTGCAAACAGTGCATCTAGAGTTTCGATGAACTCAAATGTTGACCCAAAATTTCTCGCAACTAAATGATAAAGATCCACAACGCTACGTGGTTGGTATTGGAGTGCTTTCAGTACGATAGGAAATTTAGAAAAAGTGCTCTCTTCGTATGAAAATAATTTATTCGGTAACTGCATTGAATAGCTCACATTCTTGTACAAAATAGGAAACAACAATTTCACACAAGTCCTGCCTATCATTGATTTTAGTGCTGATTAAATTAACTAAGGCACTGAAAATTTCTGCTTGAGTTCTGCCCTCTTCATCAAGGTTGATCCATGCTGTTTTTATTTCACTACAAAGAGATTTATACTTTAGACCTTTTTCGTTGCTAACTTCTTTGAAAATATCACGAACATAAGGATACCAGGTAGAAACCATACTTTGAACTTTTTGAAGCAAGAAAATATCTGACGGTATTTTCTTATCAACGCTTACTGGAGAATAATTTAGTTGAGTAAGGGTAGAAGCGGGTAGTTCAGAAATTTTTTTAACCACTCGTTCTAAGCCATCTTCAAGTTTGTTATTTTCAATTAATTCAATAGTTTCACGAGCTCTGAAAGCTTCTCGTTTTATTTCTTTCATTCGAGTCACAGAATCTGTTGTTCTAGTTGCTTCAAATGTAAATTTACAATCATGACAAAGAGCGATTGTATTTTCAATACCAACTGGTAGATTTGTATCTATAGTTGCAAGCTCATAGGTATTTACTGTTTTGTCATTAATTTTTTTATATAGAAGGTTGGTGCAGCTATCGTTTGGACATTTACCATTTTCTTCCAAGAAAAGCCTATCTCCATAGTCTTGGATGCAAGGTATGGTGGCAGATTTTGATGATTTTCTTTTTTGAACAGTTGTACCGTCATTTACGATATGATTTAACACTGCTACTAGATATTCCGCACATTTCTCAGAAACCTCAGCTGATTTAAATTTAAAGTTTAAACTGTCCAATTTTTCATTAAGAACTGTGGAAGAATCATCGGTTAACGTGTCATAAACAAAGGTTTCAAATTTACCAGAGTCAAGGAAAGTTAAGATTTCCTCGGCTCTTTTTTTAGGAAGAGAGTTTTTTTCGCCTCCCTGGAGCCACTTAGCCATTGTTTTTGGTTTCACATCTAAGATATTCTTCGGATCATCAGAGTGTGCTTCTAATACAACATGACCGATAATTCGGCTTACATATTCGCCCTGGGATAATCCGCCACCTATAAAAGGCTGGAGCAATTGCATATATTCGCTAAAACTATTCATTCAGACCTCCATTTTTCAATTACTCCCATTTACTCCTTTTTACTCCCAATCACTCCTCAAATCGAGAGAGTGAATTTTATATTATATAGGTGTAAAGCAAATTACATCAAATTGAGTATGTTATCTTATCTATAATTATATCAACTAACTTCGCGTTTGTCGATGTAATGTTTACGAATGAAAACTATCAGGTTTTGTTATTAAATTGCTTTACACGATGTATTACAACTTTAGTTCATATAAGCGGGCCCGCTGAAAGAACAAAGGACAAATGAAAGTACGAATTAAGCATCTTTGTCATGCCTTGATTTGTGAACTTGATGTTCTTTGCTTTTTAAGTGTGCTCGCTTTTTTGAGCAATCATAATCGTAATGCTTTCAAACTCCTTTGTTTTGTATGAACCACTCACGTGGAAATCCACGAAATCAAGAAAGGAGCTTAAAAACAATGTCACGAATCAAATTATTATTACAGGTCACCGAAGATGTGCAACATTTAGCCGATTCTCTAAAAGAATTATGCGATGCAATGCAGTCTGGCGAACCTGAACCGCAAGTAACCCAAGAACCAAAAAACGAAGCTAAATCACCAACACTTGTCGATGTTAGAACTGTTCTAGCTAGAAAATCCCAAGAAGGTAAATCTGCAGAGGTTAAAGCCTTAATCGCTAAATATGATGCTGAGCGCTTATCGGATATCAAAGAAGCACACTTTACAGACCTACTCAAAGATGCGGAGGGATTGTAGATGCCAGAACAACACGCATTGCTATCCGCATCATCAAGTCATCGGTGGCTTCATTGTCCACCGTCGGCTCGTCTGACAGAGCACATGTCTAACAAGTCAAGTGAGTTTGCGGCACAAGGCACGGATGCGCATACGCTCGGGGAGTACAAACTGAAAACCTTACTCGGTATAGCAGCCGAGAATCCAATTCCAAATCTCAAATACTACGATGAGGAAATGGAAGAATGCACCACAGCTTATGCGACTTTCGTCATGGAAGAACTCGCAAAAGCGAAAGCAATGACCGCAGACCCAATCGTTATTGTAGAACAACGATTGGACTATTCAAAATATGTGCCAGAGGGGTTTGGTACAGGAGATAGTTTGATTATTGCGGATGGTACGTTATCGATTATTGATTTGAAATACGGCAACTTAATCGTTGACGCACAGGATAATCCACAAATGATGTGCTACGCAATTGGTGCAATCGAGCAGTTTGATGGTATCTACGACATTCAAAAAGTCAAGATGGCTATTTTTCAACCAAGGCGAGAAACCATCTCAACTTATGAGCTAACAAAAGAACAACTTGTTAGCTGGGCGGAGAATACGCTTAAACCAACTGCCGAGTTTGCTTTTAAAGGCGAGGGTGAGTTTGTTTCTGGCAGTTGGTGTCGTTGGTGCTTAGCGAAAAACAGCTGCCGAGCAAGAGCAGAACATAACCTAGCGCTTGCCAAGCACGAGTTCAAGCCACCGACTTTACTTAGTGATGACGAAATCGAAGATGTACTGGCTAAAGTAGATGGCTTGGTTTTATGGACTAATGATGTCAAAGCCTATGCTTTAGAACAAGCCCTTAGCGGTAAAAATTGGTCACATTTCAAATTAGTTAATGGTCGTTCAACTCGTAAGTACACGAATGATAATGATGTAGTTTCCGTCGTCATCAAAGCTGGCTACGATCCTTACGATAAGAAGCTCCTTGGTATAACGGCAATGACCAAATCGCTTGGGAAAGCGAAATTCGATGAGCTATTGAGTGACTACATCATCAAACCACCCGGCAAGCTCACACTTGTCACCAATGACGATAAACGTCAAGCGGTGACGATCAACAACGTAAACGAAGAATTCAATAATTTAACGGAGGACCAATAACATGGCAAACATTAATAAAACAAAGGTAATCACAGGTACAACCACTCGTCTTTCTTACTTCCACGGTTGGGAGCCAGTCTCAATCAATGGTGGGGCTGAAAAATACTCAACAGCTGTCTTGATCCCGAAATCTGATAAGAAAACCATCGGTGAAATTGAAAAGGCAATCGATGCTGCGATTGAGGAGGGGATCGCTAAGTTTGGTGGGAAGAAGCCGAATAAAGCCGCCATCAAACTTCCACTGCG
>JAISYB010000067.1 GCA_031270215.1 Streptococcaceae bacterium
AACAGCAGCGATTTTGTCAGACACCCTGAATTTAATCAAAGGGAGGCTTTACAAAGTGAAATTTTTAAGCTACCAATCCTGCCGACAACAACGATTGGCTCATTTCCGCAAACAGCTGATGTCCGAAAGAACCGATTGAATTATAAGCGTGGTGAAATTGATTATGCCAGCTATCAGGCATTTAATCAGGAAAAAACAACGGAATGGATTGCTTTTCAAGAAAAAATCGACCTAGACGTCTTAGTTCACGGCGAATTTGAGCGCAATGACATGGTCGAATACTTCGGTGAAAAGCTTGATGGCTACGTCTTTACACGACTTGCTTGGGTACAATCCTACGGCACACGCTGTGTTAAGCCACCAATCGTTTGGGGAGATATTGCCCGAGTTACGCCTTTATCCGTTTCTGAATCTGTCTTTGCACAAAGCCTGACGAAAAAACCGGTCAAAGGTATGCTGACCGGACCGGTAACTATTTTAAATTGGTCATTTCCACGCGAAGATATTTCTCTTAAGGCATCTACCCTTCAAATCGCTTTAGCAATTCAAGAGGAGGTCTTAGATTTGGAAGCAAATGGTATTCAAATTATCCAAATTGATGAAGCTGCCTTGCGTGAAAAATTGCCGCTACGACAAAGTGATTGGCATAGCGAGTATTTAGATTGGGCAATTCCTGCTTTTCGCCTAGTTCATGCCAAGCTAAAGCCTGAAACACAGGTTCACACGCACATGTGCTATTCGGAATTTGAGGATATTATCGAAGCAATTGATGCGATGGACGCAGATGTTATCTCATTTGAAGCGAGCAGAAGTGACTTATCGATCCTTGATGCACTCAAGGAAAGACATTTTAGAACGCAGGTGGGGCCTGGTGTCTACGATATTCACTCGCCACGCATTCCTTCGATTGAGGAGATTGAAGGAACAATTGCACGAATTTTAGAGAAGGTACCAAGACAAAAGCTTTGGATTAATCCAGATTGCGGGCTTAAAACACGCGGTGTACCGGAGGTTATAGATAGTCTGACAAATCTAGTCGCTGCAGCCAAGGCAGCACGCAAAAATTTAGTTTAAATTTAGAACCGAAAAACACGGTAGAGCTCATACAGTCTACCGTGTTTTTTAGGTTAATCAAGGTGTTTTCAAGCTACCGACTAAAAGTCTGACATCAATTGTCAACGCATGAGGTGGCGCTTGACGCACCTTTTGCTTTAAGGCTTTTGAAACTTGCCACTCGAGCGGCGACATTTCAAGGGGTAATTGCCGTAAATCCTTTGGAATCGCAAATTGATAGCTAATCCGCTCGCTAAGTTCCAAATGAAAATTAGCGTGAAACTTATCAAGAACCGAATTATTAGAATAATCTACCCTTTGCTGATAAGCAGCTCTTAGCTCCTTGAGATAATCCGCCTCAGGTACGACCTTGATAATGCGACCGTTTGGTTTTAGGATACGCTGAAACTCTTGATAATTGCTTGGCGTAAAGAGATTTAATACGGTTGAAATACTTTGGTTGCCAAAGGGCAAATGAGTTAAATCAGCAACACAAAAGAAGGTCGAGGAATCTGTATAATCACTGGCTAAGGCAATTCCCTCCTTAGCGATGTCAAAGCCACACCTTACGTCAGAAAAATCTAAGCTTGCCAGAAAGCTACCTTCTCCACAACCGACATCAAGCAGCACATCTCCTGTGAGTTGCTGGTTAATGGCTGTGATCAGCGGCTGATACATCCCGCTCATAATCATCTGGCGCCTAGAGGTAAACAACTGCTTGGTATAATTGCTTTTGATTTGACGTTGTAAAAAATGAATGGTTCCTTTTTTAGCTAAATCAAATTGATGAACTTTGCTGCAAACTAGCGCATAGCCCTTGACTACCATGCTCTCCTGACAGATTGGACAACAAAACAGTCCGAGGTGCTGCATTAAAAATTGCTGCGCCAGGTCGATTTTCTTTAACATCAAGCCACTACCTTTCTAGTTTTTTGGGAAGACGCTGATCTTTTACTTAAGACATTCACACCACTACCAATGCTTTTAAAAAACTTTGGAAGGTATCTGCCTAAACATCATAACTTTTTGTAATGAAATTTGGTAAAGCGCCAAGTTCGGCGAATAGCCTTGGGTGCACGAAGAGATTTTCACAAACTTGCAATCAAATAAGCGAAGCACATAAGAAAAAGTCCTACATTCCACGCACAAAAGCTCCCCCTCATCGCAGTGAACCTACGCAGACTCTTGTATTTTTTCAAGCCCTCTAGCCTGCCTTTATAATTAGCGGAAAATTCACGAAAAACGTATACTCACGTGGTTATTAGTCCCTAAGCTTCTCAATTCCCACCAAAAACGGTGGGTTATTCTTCTGATTAATCGCCTGATAGCGCATGACTTGAAAATTTTCCTGCAAGAGATTCGCTAAAAATGCTAGGACAGCAGTCTTTTCCTCTGCACCACCCTTGTGTCCATAATAAATCATAATGACTATTCTTCCACCGCAGACAAGTAATTCCAAGCATTGCTTAATCGCTGCAATCGTGTTTTCAGCCTGCGTGATTACCGTCTTATCAGAGCTTGGCAAATAGCCTAGATTAAAAATTGCTCCCTTAATCTCGCCTGTCACGTAGTCTTTAATTCGTTCATGCCCATCTAAAATCAAATTTGCCGACAAGCCTGCCAACTCTAGCCGTGCACGTGTCTTTTCAAGTGCCATCTCTTGAATATCAAAGGCCGTAACAGAAGCTTTTAGCTGTGCTAAAAAAAGCGTATCATTACCATTACCCATCGTCGCATCTATCACAGAATCCCCTGCATTAACGACTTCCTTGAGCCAAAGATGTCCTTGATTTAATGGTCTTAGCATAATCTTTCTCCTTTAATTACTGCTCTGCCTTAATGCCCTGAAAGCTTCCTCGGCGTTGCAATTCTCTATCGATTTCATTGAGCACCTCCCACTTCTTTAAGCTCCACATTGGCCCAATGATTGTCTGTCTTGGCGCATCTCCTGTCAAGCGGTGAATGACAATTTCCTTGGGGATAAATTCCAACTGGTCACAAACAAGCTTGACATACTCAGCCTTACTTAACAGCTGTAAGCGCCCCTCATGGTAATCTCGCTGCATTTTGGTGTTGGTCATCAAGTGAAGCAGATGAAGCTTCAATCCTTGAATATCCGAATCACGCACAACACGCTTGACATTTTCAAGCATCATCTCATAGCTCTCCCCTGGCAAGCCATTAATCAAATGCGTTACGACCTGAATATCCCGCCGCCTTAAGCGCTCAACTGCGGTCAAATAGGTCTGATAATCATGAGCACGATTAATCAGGGTGCTAGTTTCCTCGTAGGTTGTCTGCAATCCCAGCTCAATCCACGTGGGAATTCTTTGATTAATCTCTGAAAGATAAAGAATTGTTTCTTCCGGCAAGCAGTCCGGTCTTGTGGCAATGTTAATCCCAACGACACCGGGCAGACTTAAAACCTGCTCAAATTTCTCACGCAGCTCAGTAACTGGTGCATGGGTATTGGTATAATTTTGAAAATAGACAATATATTGATTAACCTTCGGCCATTTTTGGTGCATAAAATCAATCTCTTGGTAAAACTGCTCAGCCAAGGGTGCGTGAGGCGCAATGATAAAATCACCACTGCCTGACACCGAACAAAAGGTGCAACCACCTTTGGCGACTGTTCCATCTCGATTTGGACAATCGAATCCGCCATCAAGCGGCACCTTAAATACCTTTGCGTCAAAAATTTCCCGCAAATGTGCATTCAATGTTGTATATCTTTTCTGATTCATTAGACTCTCCCGATAGATTTAAAGACAGAAGCCACACGCATTTTGACAAATATCGGATAGGTTAAAAAGAGCCAACCACCAGCAAGCAAAAATCCTGCAAGAACATCCGTTGGATAATGCACCCCAAGATAAATTCTTGAAATACCAATCAGTAAAACAATCAGTCCTGAAAATAACGTCAAAAGAATTTTCCAGCTATTTGACTTCAATATTTGCCCAAAAATTAAAAGAAGTGTTCCTAGAAAAACCAGCGCTACTGTCGCATGCCCGCTTGGAAAGCTCAGCGAATTTTCCTGAACTAAATGAAGTAATGGCGGACGCTGCCTTTGATAGACAAGCTTTAATAACTTAACTGCAGTTAATGGTATGGCAATCATTCCAATGGCAAGCCAAAGTGCGGCAATCCTCTCCTTACCGATTAGCAATAAGGCAATTACTATCAGCGTTGAAAACATCATTGGCGTAAAATTACCAAACTGTGTTACCAGCTTAAAAAATGAGGTCAAATGATTGGGAGTCCCTTGGCGGATAGAGTCCTGTACTGTTGTATCAAAGGGTATCAGCATTTTGGGATAAAACTTGACTACATAGCCTAAAATGACAAAGGCAACGAGGCAAAAACTACCGATTAATTGATAAATTGTCCTGTTTTTCATCTCGCACCCTTTCATTAAACGCATTGGCTTCAGCATTTATCTGTTTTAAATCCACGCCCTGCTGGGCTGCTGCAAAAAGACAGCCACAGTAGCACTGGCGGTATATTTTATATTTCTCACACATCTCAATCGAACGCCGATAACCATTATTTTTTTTGAAGTCACTTGGTAGGTAGCGTGTCGCATAGAACTCTTGAATTTCTATCCCGACTTCATTAATCACACGACTATTTTTATGCGGTGAAATCGTCAAGGCGCTGCCAAAATAGTCATAGCCTAAAGTCTGAGCCTTCTTTGCAACTAAATCCAAACGCATTTGGAAACAAGCTGTGCAACGCTTGCCGCCCTCTTTTTCTTCTTCCAAATTTTTAGCCTTAACCATTTGAATAAATGTCTGTGGTTCATAGCGTGCCGCAATAAATTGGACATTTTGCCCCGTTTGCTGATTAAAATCAGCGATAAATTGCTCCTGAACTGCCCTTCTGCGCTCGTATTCACTGCGCGGATGAATATTAGAATTCGCAAAATAAATCGTCACATCAGCGTATTTCGTCAAATATTCTAGCGTATAGGTGCTACACGGTGCACAACAGCTATGCAATAAAATCCTTGGACGGATCCCCTCATCTTGCCAGATTTTAACCATTTTCTGCAAAATTTTATCGTAGTTTACCTTTTGATTCGGTTGAAACTGACGCAATATTTCTAGTAGATTAATCATTTCATCATCTCTCTAAACTGAATTTACATTTAAATCTAGCCTATCACGAGCAAAGTTGATTTGCAACGATACTAACTAGGAAATGTTTGCTTTCATCTCAAATACATGATATATTATACATATGAATTATATTTCATGTATTTGAGATTTAAAATAAAAGGAGGTCGTCATGAAAATTTACATAAACCGTCAAAGCTTCACTATCGCAGCAGGAATTATCCTTTTTCTAATCGCCAGCTTTCTCCAGGTTCCTTTTGTTCAACAAGCTGCAGCGCCGTTATATCTGCTTGTCATCCTCTTGGCAGGTTATCACGTCTTTTTAGAAGGTATCCATTTAACCGTAACAAATTCGGCTAAAAACAAAAAATTCACGCCAAATATTCATATTTTAATGTCTTTAGCTGCAATCGGTGCCGTAATTATCGGAGATTTCAAGGAAGCGGCACTTTTAATCATCATTTTTGCTATCGCTCATCTCCTTGAGGACTACGCTGAGGATAAGAGCAAGCACGAAATTACCAAGCTCTTAGAAATGAAGTCGACAAATGCCAGATTAATTTCAACAGAAGGCACAGAAAAAATTGTTTCTGTTAACGATTTAACGATTGGAGATACAATAAAGGTTTTAAATGGCGACCAAATTCCAATAGATGGAAAAATCATCTCAGGCGTTACAACGATTGACGAAGCTGCAATTAATGGTGAAAGTATGCCTAAGGAAAAAACGATAGGAAACGAAGTCTACGCTGGAACACTCAATCTTAGTGCGACTTTTATTATGACTGTTATCAAGGATAATAACGATACTATTTTTGCCAAAATTGTTGAACTTGTTAAGCAATCGCAAAATAATCTATCTAAAACGGCAACAAAGCTGCAAAGAATCGAACCCATTTACGTCAATATCGTTCTCATACTCCTTCCGATTATCGTTTTATCTTGTTACTTTATTTTAAATTTAAGCTTTAAGGCTAGTTTTTATCGTGGAATGGTCTTTTTAATCTCAGCCTCTCCTTGTGCGTTAGCTGCCAGCGCTATTCCAGCAACCTTAGCGGCACTATCAAGCTTAGCTAAATCAGGCGTCTTATTTAAAGGCGGCACTTATCTTGCACAGCTTGCAGAATTAAAGGCAATTGCTTTTGACAAAACGGGTACTTTAACCAAAGGCAAGCCACAGGTTACTGACTATTTTGTCGTTGAAAATTTTTCAAATCAAGAAAAACGATGGCGTGATGTCCTTTATTCAATGGAGAAAAATGCGAATCATCCACTCGCCCATGCGATTGTTGAATATTTCAGTACTTCAGCAGACGACTTAAAAATAGAAGTCACAAATACAATCGGTGTCGGTCTATCAGCAACTTATAACGGTGATAGCTACCAAATCGCCAAACCAAGCGTATTACACAAAAGCGCACCAGCAGCTATTACCTCACGTCAAGAAGAGCTTGCTGAAGGTGGCAAAACAGTCGTTTATTTTGCCAAGAACAGTCAAATCATTGCTTTAATCGCCCTAATGGACGTGCCAAATGAAGCAGCCTACCAGAGTATTTCCTATTTCAAATCCCAAAAAATAAAAACGGTGATGATTACAGGAGATGCTGAAAAAACGGGGGAAGCCGTAGGTAAAAGCTTAGAGCTTGATCAAGTGATGGCAAATGTTATGCCTGAGGATAAAGCAGATATCATTGGTAAAATGCAGCAAACATTTGGTATAGTGAGTATGGTAGGCGACGGGGTAAATGACACACCAGCCTTATCTCGTGCAAATATTGCAGTTGCTATGGGCGCAGGTGTTGATATTGCAATAGACATCTCAGACGTCATCTTGATGAATAACGATTTATCTCAGCTAACATTAGCCCACAAGGTCGCTAAAAAGTTAAATCGCATCATTTGGCAGAATATATTTTTCTCAATGTTTGTTGTCTTACTCCTAGTAATCCTTAATTTTCTAGGGAAAACGGATATTGCTATCGGTGTCATCATACATGAAAGCAGCACATTAGTTGTCATTTTAAACGGCTTACGGTTACTTAAGAAAGTCAAATAAGGAGTGTTTTTATGCAAATTGATCAAGAGGTTATCCGAAAGGTGCAGCAGACCTTTCAGATTTTAAGTAACGAAACTCGGCTAAAAATCATTTTTTACCTGAAAGAAAAGGAACAAAATGTCAGCGAGCTAGAGGCAGCAATCGGGCTTTCTCAGACAGCCATTTCACATCAACTAGCAATTCTAAGGAAACATAATTTAGTCTGTGCTAAAAAGATAGGTCGAAACAAGTATTACCGGCTGGCAGACGAGCACGTTGAATGGATGATTAATACGCTCTTAATTCATAGTACAGAAGATTTGTCTTAAATTATATAAATAAATTAAGGAACTGAGCTGTTTTTTTCAGCTACTTTTCCCTGTATTTTTAATACTCTTTTTAACCTCAACCAAAATATTATCTATTTTTAGCAATTATTCGTGAAATCCTGACTTGTTTGTGCTATAATTTTGGTTGTATATCTTACAGATTTTCAAATCAATTTACTTTAAATAAGACAGGGGAAATTTGCATGCCTACTAGTTTAATATGGGTTATTGTTATATTATTAGTCATTATCGTTGCTTTTTATATCATTGGATTAATCTTTAAAAGAAAAAATCAGGACAGGCTGGATCATCTGGAGGAACGAAAGGAATCATTGTTTGAGCTTCCTGTAGTCGAGGAAATCGAGCGTGTCAAGCAAATGCATCTGGTTGGCGAAAGCCAAAATTCCTTTAGGGAATGGAATCAAAAATGGACGGATATTTCAACAAATTCCTTTGCTGATTTAGAGTCGCACATCTTTGAAGCCGAAAATCTGACTGAAACTTTCCGCTTTATCAAGGCAGGACATATCGTTGATGCAGCCGAGAGCCAAATTGAGCTTATGGAAAGCGATGTTCAGTCCATTCGTAATGGCTTAAAAGAATTGCGTGAAACCGAAGAAAAGAATTCAATTGCCGTACAGGAGGCTTTAGACGTCTACGAGGAATTAAGTCAAAGTATCCGTAGCGATAAGGCTAAATATGGCAATACTATCTCAGAGCTTGAGAAGCGTTTGTACAACATTGAGATTGAATTCACGCAGTTTGTTGCTTTAAACAGCTCAGGAGACCCGGTTGAAGCGACAAAGATTTTAAAGGATGCCGAAGAGCATACTTATGAATTAAAATCGACAGCGGATCGAATTCCACCGATTATCGAAGAATTAACCGAAACATTCCCAGCGCAAATTGAAGAGTTGGTAGCTGGCTATCAAAAAATGGTCGACCAACAATACCTATTTAGCCAAGGAGATATTGTTAAACGAATTAATGATACCAAGGAGCATATCCAAGCTGCTATCGCTGACTTAGAGCGTTTTGAAGTGGATGAAACAGAAAACAATAACGAGGTCATCCAAAATGACATTGATAGCTTATACGACATCTTTGAGAATGAAATCGAAGCTAAGACTGCTGTCTTAAAAGACATCAAGATAATAGGCGACTACATTGCACATGCTAAGGAAAACAATCGGAAGCTTTTAATCGAAGTAGATTACGTTTCGCAAAGCTACGCTTTAAATCACAATGAACTCGGTCGTGCAAGAAGCTACCAAAACGAGATTGAGGAGTTGGAACGCCAAGCGATCGCCCTCATTCCACAAGTGGAAAATCACGAAAAGGTTTATACAGAAGCCAAGCATTTCTTGGATGAAGCCTTTAGAATTTTAGCTGACATCGAAAAACAACAGGTCGAAATTTCTAAATCGCTAGAAACCTTGCGCAAGGACGAGAAGAACGCTTTGCAAAAAATTGATGATTTCGAGCTTAGCTTGCGCGCAATTAAACGTCACGTTGAAAAACAACGCCTGCCAGGTCTACCTCAGGAATACACAGATTTCTTCTTTGCAACAACTGAGCAGGTTGAAGGTTTGATGGACGATTTAAACAAGGTGCGTATCAATATCGAAGAAATCAATCATAAGGTCACTGCATGCACGGACGAAATCAACTTGCTAAGAACACGAACCGAAGAATTGATTGACGCCGCAGGTCTTTCGGAACAGCTGATGCAATACGCTAATCGCTGGCGCCACAACACGCCAATCATCACGCAAGCTTTCGAGCGCGCGTATCAATTATTTGTTCAAGAATATGCCTACAAAGCATCTCTTGATGAAATCGGCTCAGCATTAGAAAAGATTGAACCCGGCTCATTTGAGAGAATTGAACAATATTATTACAGAAATAAAGAAAGTCTAGTCTAGCATAAAAGCCCTCTGTCAATTTGTGATAGAGAGCTTTTTGCTTGCTGACTTAAGTCAGTTGAGTGTTTTTTTATCCGAATATTTTAATCCGCTATATCATGAACTCAAATATTAACATAAATCAAGTTTGCCAGATAGCGTCTCAACTTAATGCGATACGATAAATCTTTTTGTGTCATTACTTTAAAAAATGAACCAAAAAGCTCTGGGCGATATTGCTTGCGATATGCTTTAAATTTAGGATACTTACGCATTTTCATCTTTTTAAGTTCGGTGATCTTGAATCTTACACTCCATACAAAAGCAAGCTGGTAAGTTGAAGGATCAAATTCTTTAAGCTCGGCAAACACTAAATCCCAAGCGTAAATAATGCAGAAATGTTTTTCTTCGTTAAATCCAACTTCGTTGGTAAGGGATTGTTCATGTCTATAATAGAGATAATTTGCCTTTTCAACCAACTGTGCACTTTGGCAATGTTTAAGATAAGTTATTGAAAACAGCAAATCCTCCGCTATCAACAATCTTGGATTACAACGTAGCTTTAGAGTTTCGACTAGTTCACGCTTAAAGCATTTGTTCCACATATTCCACATATAACCATCATCAAACATAGCTTGCCGAGTCAGCGCTGGATTGGTTGTTTGATAACTTGAAATATCGCTCTGACTTAACAATTTTTTTGTCCGAAAGTCGATACATTGATAATTGCAGATTGCCACATCAACACCGGTTTTCATCGCTTGATAAAAATCTTGGAGATAGTCGCTCGTTAATTCATCATCAGGATCTACAAAACAGAGATACTTTCCTTTGGCATGGTCTATGCCCTTATTTCGAGCGCTGGGCAGCCCTTGAACAGTTTCCTTGAGTATTTGAAAGCTTGGGAAATATTCCTCATATGACTGAGCAATCGCAATGCTATCATCCTCTGAATTATTATCAACAATCAAAACTTCAAAATCCTGAAAAGTTTGCTTTTTCAAACTCTCCATCGTCATGCGAATCTTCGCACCGACGTTATAAACCGGAAGAATAACCGAAAAGGTTAATTGTCCTGTCCTGTCCTGTCCTGTCCTGTCCTGTCCTGTCCTGTCCTGTCCTGTCCTGTCCTGTCCTGTCCTGTGTCATTATAAAATTTCCCCCTTCTAGTTTGTCAATGCTTTTTTAGTATATCAAAAATTAAATATTTATTCACGAAATTTAATTTTCATTGGGGCGCACGCTCCTACAATTACTAAAGCTAGGCTACGCTCTACACCGGATTATTTTTGCTAGTAAATTTATTTATTACAAGATTTCTACAATTTTTTCAGCTTCACTAATGGAACGCAAAAAAAGCAGGATAACGACATAAGTCTGCGTCCCGCTTTCATCTAAATTTCTATTTTACTGTCCACTTTTAGCATAGTTAGCTTCTACTGCTTCCTTTTCTGCCTGCCACCAAGCTTGGTTATCAGTATACCATTTAATCGTGTCGGCTAAGCCATCTCTAAAGCTGGTAAACTCTGGCTTCCAGCCTAGTTCTTGACGTAGTTTGGTTGAATCAATCGCATATCTCAAGTCATGCCCAGGGCGATCATTAACATGGTCATAAGCATCCTTAGGCTGTCCCATTAATTCTAGAATCAACTTGATAACTTCCTTATTGTTCTCCTCACCATCTGCACCAATCAAATAGGTTTCCCCGATAACACCACGAGTCAAGATTGCCCATACGCCTGTTGAGTGATCATTTGTGTGAATCCAATCACGCACGTTCTTGCCTTCGCCGTAAAGCTTTGGACGTACGCCGGATAAAACGTTAGTTATCTGACGCGGAATAAATTTTTCGATATGCTGATATGGTCCATAATTATTGGAGCAGTTAGAGATTGTCGCTTTTAGACCAAATGAGCGAACCC
>JAISYB010000080.1 GCA_031270215.1 Streptococcaceae bacterium
AAAAAAGAAACGCCAACAACGCTTGCAAATCCAGTGATTAGTACACACGCAGGAACGCTTGCAGACCCAATTCCCTTTGGCGAAACGGCAGAAATTACCGAAAAATATCAGGATAACACCGCGCAAATGCAGGAATGTAAGCTCCGCCTATCCTTAATTAGTGTGGTAAGAGGGGAGGCAGCTTGGAAGATAATCACTAAGGCAAGCAAAGAAAACGAGCAAGCACCTGCAGGCTATGAATGGGCGCTTGCCAAGGGTAAGATTGGTGTCACAGATCTCGCCAAGGACGTTGCCTATCAGGTGGCTAACTCCTCTATTCCTGTTGACACAACGGGTGTCGTCATCACTCAAAGGACTGCCGATAGCATTGTGATTCCAAAACCAGAGCTTACGGGAAGTGTCCAGAATAATCAGTCAATCTCAGGCTATTTTGCTTTTGTTGTCAAGACGGGTGAGGACTTTCTGCTAGAATATCAGACTACTAACGCTCAAGCATACTTTTTAGTGAAGTAATTTCAGGAAATGTCACCTCTGCCGAAAAAGCCAGAAAAATCTAGAAAGGGCGCATGTAGTTATTAGGACATCTTTGACAAGCGCAGCCATAAAATTACAAAAATCGTTCGTGGGTTTGAGAATTATCCCATGAGCGTCAAAAAGCTACCCACGACAGAAGAAAGCTTCTACCGTGGGCTTTTGAATTTTGTCAGTTCTAAATATCATCCCTATCTCGTTAGACATTTTAGGCTGAATACTCTCGGGAATAAATTCCCGAGGTTCTGAGTTCCGTGAGCTGTTAGGCTCACGATTAAAGTTCTGCTCACGACCTGATTATCGTTTCACGGATAAGTTTGCCTTTGAGCCACTGCTTTACGTTGCTCAAAATTTGTCTGCGGTTCCTTTTTACTCATCTTCCTGTGCGACGTAGGGCTTCAGATTGCGTTTCAGGCTAAAATGCTCAGGCACATAGTCAACGCCACCCTTGACGAATGGGTGACAGCGCAATATCCTTGCCAAGCCCATGAGTGTTCCTTTTAAAGCACCATGTTTTTTAATCGCAACTATCATATAATTTGAACAGCTTGGATAATAACGACAGTGGCTCGGTGTCCATGATGAGATATAGCGCTGATACCAACGCACCAGCTGGAGCAAAATCTTGGCAATCATCGTAATAATTCATCAGCCTTGGCTAAAACGGCTGGAATTCCTGCGGGATTTTTACCGCCCGCCTGCGCCAAATCTGCACGACCGCCGCCGCCGCCAGCAACAAGTGGTGCCAATACTTTGATTAATTCTCCTGCCTTAATGCCTGCTTGATTGGCTTTTTCATTAGCAGCTACTAATAGATTAACCTTTTCGCCTGCTTCAAGCACTAGGACTAATACGTCAGAAGCTTGCTTTTGCTTCCAGCTATCTGCTAAAGCACGCAGCTGATTCATCTCGCTAACACTGACCTTCTCCGCAATATAACTCACTTTGCTGCCATGCTTAACGTGGTCAAAGACTGCAGAGGACGCTTGATTGGCAAGACGTGTTGCAAGCTTTTCATTTTCCTTTTGAAGAGTGCGCAGCTGCTCCTGCAAGCTTTCAACCTTTGTCGCTACGACATCAAATTTAGGCGCCTTAAGCTGCTGCTGAATTTGCACTAATTCACGCTCCTCCTTGTAGAAAAGCTCATAAGCTTCACGGCTTGTTACGGCAACTATCCGCCGCGTTCCTGAGCCGATTCCTTGTTCGGAAACGATTTTAAAGACCCCAATCTCTGAGGTGTTGCGAACGTGCGTCCCACCACAAAGCTCAAGTGAGTAATCAGCTATCCGAACCACGCGTACATCTCTACCGTATTTTTCGCCAAAGAGCGCCATAGCACCCATTGATTTCGCTGTATCAATGTCTGTTTCTATCGTTTCAACCGGCAGAGCTGCCCAGATTTTTTGATTAACCTCATGCTCAATCTGCTCGATTTCTGCCGATGTTGTTGCACCGAAGTGCGTAAAGTCAAACCGCAGGAATGTTTCTTCGTTAAGAGAGCCTGCTTGATTCGCATGCGTACCAAGCGTATTTTTCAGTGCTGCGTGGAGCAGGTGTGTCGCTGTGTGATTTTTGATTACCTTACTACGACGTGCTTGATTAATTTTTAGAACATAGCCATTATCCTTAACCAAAGGAGCTAGGACATTAACCTTGTGCAATGGCTGTCCATTTGGTGCTTTTTGAACATCAATCACCTCAGCAACAATCTCCCCTGCCTTGTTCAAAATTTGACCGTGATCGGCAACCTGCCCACCACTTTCCGCATAAAATGGCGTATGGCTAAAGACCAGCATTGCATCTCCCTTAGTAATTTCGTCAAGGCTTCGCGTTTCATCAATGATTGCTACTAAGGAAGAGGTCAGCTGATAATCAGTATATGAAAATTCTGACTGAATGGTAAGCTCAGTTAGCAATTGATTTTGCGTGCCCATCGAGAGCGTTTGGTTGCGTGCCTTACGTGCACGATTTTGTTGTGCTTGCATGGCAGCCTCAAAGCCTGCATGATCAATCTCAAAGCCTGCATCTCCTGCGACCTCCTCAGTCAGCTCAACTGGAAATCCATAGGTATCATAGAGCTTAAAGATGGCTTCTCCATCTAGTGTTTTTGTACCCTTGACCCTTAACTCCTCCAAAAGCTCCGTCAACATTCCGCTACCAGCATCAATCGTCTTATGAAAGGTTTCCTCCTCATTGCGAATGACTTTTTCGATAAACGCTTGCTGCTCCAAAATTTCCGGGTAGTAGCTTGCCATCGTCTGCGCTACAACGCCAACCAGACTAAAAAGAAATGTGTTTTCAATTCCGATTTTTTTCCCATGCATGACTGCACGACGTAAAAGTCGACGTAATACATAGCCACGACCTTCATTTCCCGGCAGCGCACCATCACCAATTGCAAAGGCAAGTGAGCGGATATGATCGGCAATCACCTTAAAGCTGATATTACTTTCATGATTATAAGGGTCATAGCTTTTTTTGGATCGCTTTTCTAATTCTCTGATGATTGGTAAAAACAAATCCGTTTCAAAATTGGTCGGTGCGTTTTGAATAATTGATACCATTCGTTCCAAGCCCATGCCTGTATCAATATTTTTATGCGGCAGCTCTTGATATTCTTGGCGAGGAATATTTGGATCTGCATTAAATTGCGAAAGGACAATATTCCATATTTCAATGTAACGATCGTTTTCAATATCCTCAGCTAAGAGCTTGATTCCGATATTTTCTGGGTCAAATTCTACGCCGCGGTCAAAGAAAATTTCCGTATCTGGTCCACTTGGTCCTGCACCAATCTCCCAAAAATTATCCTCAATCGGAATTAAATGACTCGCCTCAACACCTAAGCTCAACCAACGTTCATAGGTCGCTTTGTCATCTGGGTAGTAAGTCATGTAAAGCTTCTCAGCTGGAAAATCAAACCATTCCGCTGAAGTCAATAACTCAAACGCCCAGCTAATTGCTTCATCACGGAAATAATCCCCGATTGAAAAATTGCCTAACATTTCAAACATCGTGTGATGTCTTGCAGTCTTGCCGACATTTTCAATATCATTTGTCCGAATAGACTTTTGAGCATTAGTAATCCTTGGATTTTCCGGAACAGCTGAACCGTCAAAATACTTCTTCAAGGTCGCAACGCCTGAATTTATCCATAATAATGTCGGGTCATTGACTGGTACTAATGATGCTGAGGGCTCAACACTATGCCCCTTTGACTTGAAAAAATCCAAAAACATTTGTCTTACTTCACTACTCGTTAATTCTTTCATTCTACACCTCTTGATTTTATTAAAAAAGAACCATTGCAATAGGAACGACAAGCTCGCGGTACCATCCTACTTACAATGATTTCTCATCATCTCTCTTAGTTTCCGTAACGTGGAAAGTCGATAAGCTTGGTAGCACTCAAAAATTTTTACTTACTTTCACCCACCGTAAGCTCTCTAAAATAAATTATTTTCAAGCATGTCCAAAGTGCATTATAACACAGATTGCAGAAAGTTCAATACTTAGACAACTCAAACACAGTCGTTTGATAAATTATTCTGAGTTAAATTGGCAAAATATTTTACGCTTACAAATCCCTTCAATCATGTTTTATAGCTAAATTAATCATTTTTCGGTAGCTAAAACGCTCCGGTAGGAGCAATTCTGTCATTGAAACAGATTGATGTGACTGATAATAGGTCGCAAGTGGCAGGATATCTCGGACGATATTGCCACTTGATTTTTCACTAGTCAGCTTTAAACAAAATGGATTATTCGTCAATTCAAAGCGCCGACCTGTCGTATCAATCACTAAGCCGAACATGTTTTCCACTTCCGTGATTTTTGTTTTTTGATAGAGATTGTCTTGGGACAATAAAGCCGCGACCTCTTGCTGCGTATCAAAACGAAATAGTTTGCGACATCCTGCACCGACAACGTATTCCCATTCATTTTCAGAGAGTAATTGAAAGCCTGAACGATTGATTTGTGAGATATTATCAACCATCGTCATTGGCTGATGTGCGTAAACACGATACTTTTCTGTGAATGGAAAGAGCTCTAAGTAAAAGCCGCCTTTGAATAAATACGTATCCGGCTGTCTAAAGCTTAAGCTTTCAGCAAATGAAAGCTTTGGAAATAAAACATCTCTGATTTGTGGCTGATAAAGTGAGAAAAGCTCTTGATTGCCCTTAAAAGTGCCGGTGATAGGGTCAATTGTTCCAAGAAAGCTTGCCGAAGCTGGCGAAGCGTATTTACTCACAATCATCGGTGGAATGTTAACTTTCCGCAAATTTGTTGTATGTTCATTAATCCAGTCATTGAAATTTTGTCCGCTAATCCGTTTTTCTCTCTCGGCGCTTTCAACCAAGTCATCATAGGCATTTAGCAGCACTTCTCTTAAAATTTCATCATTGCCGCCATTATCCCAGCCTAAGATGACACTTCTGGCTGCGGGGATAAAGGTAAAAGTTTCTTGATTGAGCAAAAATTGAAATGAACGCTGCTTAATCCCGCTCATCTCAAAGGTTTTCAATTGCAGCTGGCTAACTGTCAAATCCTTTGGAATTTTAGGTTTAATTTTTAATTCAAATAATTCATACTTCTCTTGGTCGTTCGTCTGCTTCCAGTACGTACTTTCAAGCTCCGGAAAAAAGTCCAAAATCTTCCTCCTCCCTTCTTACTACTCGATTTTATAATCAAAGCCTGCAGCCGTTACAAGCTTGATTGTTTCCTCAATACTCTGCCCATCAGCAGTTAAATACCCTGAAGAAAAAATTGAGTTAACTGCGTAAAACATCAACGCCTCTTTATCTTTTAAGTAAATTTCCCTTCCGGCAGCGCAGCGAATATCTGATTTTGGTAATAAAAGCCTAGCTAGACAGAGAATTTTCAAGCAATATTCAGGTGTCAAATGCGAGATGTCCGTATCATACAATACCGTTCCCTCAACAGGTATCAAAAAATTAATCGGTACAGATTGGGGATTTATTTCTTTAATCTCAAGCAGCATATTAACGATGTCTACAGCTTCTTCTCCAAGTCCGATAATTCCCCCACAGCAAATTTCAAAGCCAAGTGCTTGCAGCATTTTAATATTTGCAACTCGTTCATCGTAAGTATGTGTCGTGCAAATCGAGCTGTAAAAATTTCGACTGGTATTTAAATTATGATTAATTCTACTGACCCCTGCTGACTTTAATATTTTTGCCTGCTTCGGTGTTAAAAAACCGATTGAACAGCAAATGTCGGTATCCACTTCTCCTTTTAAATCTTGGATATACTGAGCAAATTCGTTAATTTCTCGGTCAGAAAAACGAATGCCGCTCAATCCAATGCAATGTCTTGCCAGCTGACGAGCATAAATAATAGAGCCGTTCTGTGATAATTTTTCATAAGGTATCAATCGATATTTATTGATTTCTGCCTTAGAGTCGCAGGATTGCGCACAATAACCACAATCCTGTGAACAATTTCCACTGCGTGCATTGGTCAATACTTGAATATCAACGAGATTACCCTTATGTTTTTTTCTAATGGCATATGTTTCCTCAAGCAACACTGGCAGAAATTCATCAGGTAAATGCAATATTTTTAGCGCATCAGCAGCAGTCTTTGGCGTAGTTGTAAATAACTCTCGTCCTGTTTTCAACATATTTCCCCTTTTTTATTAACAGCTTCAAACTAAAAACTTTGTTTTTTCGCCTTACGCGCCACACGATTTTTATGCTTGGTTTCAATTCGCCGTTTTTCTTGATTACGTTTAGTAATTTCACGACTAATTTTCTTTTTATAACCCGGTTTAATTTTTTTCTTTTTCTTTTTAACTAAGCCAATTAAAGTCGGATCTAGCTCCACCTTCTTCTTTTGACGATAATCTCTACGGTTACGGTCATAGCTTTCAACAATTTCGCCACCCTTAAGCGCCTTAGGAACAAAGCGGATTCCCATTTTCTCAAGACTAGCAATCGCTAAATCATCACTTGGTGTATAAAGCGTAACTGCAATCCCTTCAAG
>JAISYB010000092.1 GCA_031270215.1 Streptococcaceae bacterium
CAGCTGCCAAGCTTGGTAGCGCAAGCGAACCTGTAAAAATTTCCGTTACCTTTGGTAGTGCGGTATTTACCCAAGTGGATTAAAAAGCTCAGGACAAAGCGAGCGAGGACATCTACCACAGTCATAGTTTTACAAAAACCAAGTGAACCACAAGCTAGTGTGCTGGTACCCCCCCTACCTAAGCCACTAGCTTTTTTAGGTGCAAGTAAAACGAGGAGCGTTTTTTTGATTTTCACTTTTGAAAAGCCACACCAACTGGAAAAAGGATAGATTTTACTCAGATTTTACGCTCATTCACCCGAATTCACCTTTTTATAGGACGTTTTCGTCCCTTTGTGTTATAATTATTCAAGGTAATCATAGTACTGGTTGGTGGAATTTCTACGACTTCACCAAGCCAGTTTTTCTCATGTTTTGGCTATTAGCTGATAATGAAAGGAAAACGACATCAAAATGGTTAAGATGATTGTGGGTTTAGGTAACCCAGGGAAGAAATATGCGCAGACCAAGCACAATATCGGCTTTATGGTCGTTGATGAGCTGGCAAAGCTTAAGGCAGCTAGCTTTCAGCACGATAAGCTCTTTCAGGCAGAAGTGGCGTCATTTTTTGAGGGGGGTGAGAAGATTTATCTAATTAAGCCGGCAACATTTATGAACCTGTCAGGAAAGGCGGTAGGTGCTTTATTGACTTATTTTAATATTCCAAAGGAAAACCTCCTTGTCATCTATGATGATTTGGATAGCGAGCTGGGAAGAGTACGCTTAAGACAGCAAGGTTCTGCCGGAGGACATAACGGCGTAAAGGATATTATCACTCATCTTGGTGGTAATGTTTTTAAGCGAATTAAGCTTGGAATTGGTCGTCCAAGTCAGGGTGGGCAGCCGGTTGTTGATTATGTTTTAGCACCCTTTAGTAAGCAGGATACAGCAATTATTCAAACAGGGATTGAAAAAGCAGTCCAAGCCTGCGCGTTATATGCAGAAAATGTCGCCTTTGTTGATTTGATGAATCGGTATAATTAATTAATCTGGAGTAGAGTGAACGCATGAATTTGATTGATTTATTTAGTAAAAATGAAAAAATAACACAATGGTTAACGAATTTGGCGCATTACAATCGTCAGTTATTGACAGGCTTAGTCGGTAGCGCTAAAAGCTTAGCAATTGCCGCTGCCTATCAGGATAAGCCAAGACAGATTTTAGTTGTCGTCAAGCATCAGTCGCAGGCTGCAAGGTTTGCAGACGAGCTTTCGGGTTTAATTGGTGAAGAGCACGTTTATAACTTCTTTGCTGATGATGCCATTGTCGCAGAATTTGCCTTTGCCTCGCCTGAGCGCAGTGCTAATCGGATAGAGATACTAAACTTTCTAGCTAGTGGTGCGCCGGGAGTTGTGATTGCTTCAGTCATGGCGCTTAAGAAAAGCTTGCCAACGGCTGAAAACTGGCGGGCGGCACAGTTGAATTTTACAATAGGAAGTGTTTTAAATCATCAAACACTCACTCAAACGTTTGTCAACCATGGCTATCGACGTGAAAACCTCGTTACAACGCCTGGAGAGTTTGCGATACGTGGGGATATTTTGGATATTTATCCACTTGAAAATGCAAATCCTGTGCGGATTGAGCTATTCGGAGATGAGATTGACAATATTCGTTATTTTGATGCCACAACTCAGCGCTCGATTGAAACGGTAAGCGAGATTGTCATATCGCCTGCAACGGAAAACTATTTCACTCAAGCTGAGCTTATCCATGGTGCTCAGCAGTTGAAGGATTTGTTAGCGAAAAAGCTTGAAACGCTTGAAACAAAGGAAGCGGTACGTGTTGAAAGCTATTTTAATCATTTGATTGAAACGGCGAACGCTTTAGAATTCACACCGGACTTTTTGAAGTTTGCGGAGTATTTTTATGAGCAGCAGACATCGTTATTGAACTATTTAAGCCCTAAAAGCTTAATTTTCATCGATGATTTGCAAAAGATTATAGACTTAGAACGCTCAATTGACCTTGAGATTGCGGAGTATTTAACGAGCGAGCTTAAAACAGGCACTGCCTTTGTTGCTCAGCAGTACGTCTTGTCCCTTGCAGAGCAATTAAGACAGCAAAAGCGCTTGAGCTTCTTTTCTAATTTTCAAAAAGGAATGGGAAATATCCGCTTTGATGCGACCTATAGCTTTACAAGTCACGTCATGCAGCAATTTTTTGGACAACTCCCCTTGCTGACGGAGGAAATACGCCGTTATCAAAAGCAAAAGCAGACCGTTGTTATCCTCAGTCCAAATGAAAGCAATCTAGCAAGGACAGCGGAAACTTTAGCAGAGTTTGAGATAACGCCACAGCTTACCAATGAAGCTCAATTATTGCCACAAGAAATTCAGCTGACGACAGGCTCATTAGCAAGCGGCTTTGTCTTTTTGGATCAAAGCTTAGTGGTGATTACGGAGAAGGAATTATTCCAATCTTACACGAAAAAACGGACAAGACGTCAGGCAATCTCTAATGCTGAGCGCTTAAAGGACTACAATGAGCTAAAAATTGGCGATTACGTTGTTCATAAAAATCACGGAATTGGGCAATATATCGGCATTGAAACGATTGAAGTTTCAGGCGTACATCAGGATTATTTAACCATTCGTTATCAAAATTCAGACCGCATTTCCATTCCGGTTACGCATTTGGATTTGATTAGCAAATACGTGGCAAGCGAGGGCAAAACGCCACATATCAATAAGCTAAATGACGCAAAGTGGAAGAAGGCACGTTTGAAGGTGTCTAAGCAGGTTGAGGATATTGCAGATGAGCTGATTGAGCTTTATGCGTCACGTGAAGCACAGCGTGGCTTTGCATTTTCACCAGATGATGAAAACCAGCAAGCCTTTGATGCGGCATTTCCTTATGTTGAAACAGAAGACCAGCTGCGAAGTATTGAGGAGATTAAGCACGATATGGAAAAGGTGCGCCCGATGGATCGCCTTTTGGTCGGCGATGTTGGCTTTGGTAAGACGGAGGTTGCACTAAGAGCAGCGTTTAAAGCAATTAATGACCATAAGCAGGTTGCTATTTTAGTGCCAACAACGATTTTAGCAGAGCAGCATTATCAAAATATGCAGCGGCGTTTTCAGGGCTTTCCGATAGTAATTGAGATGCTTTCAAGGTTTCGGACGAAAAAGCAGCAGGAAGAAACGCTTAAACGCTTGAAGCAGGGGACGGTTGACATTGTGGTCGGCACACACCGCGTGCTCTCTAGTGACGTTGAATTTAGAGATGTTGGCTTGATTATCATTGACGAGGAGCAGCGCTTTGGCGTTAAGCATAAGGAACGCTTGAAGCAGTTGAAATCGCAGGTGGACGTCTTAACATTGACGGCGACACCGATTCCTAGAACGCTCCACATGTCAATGCTTGGGATTCGTGATTTATCAATTATCGAAACACCGCCACAAAATCGCTATCCTGTCCAAACCTATGTTTTGGAGATGAACGCTGATGTTATTCGTGATGCGGTTGAGCGAGAGATTAGTCGTGGTGGTCAATGCTTTTATTTATTCAATCGGGTTAATTTGATTGAGCAAAAGGTTGCCGAACTTAAAGCATTAATTCCAGACGCACGAATTGCTTATGCGCATGGACAGATGACTGAGGTGCAGCTTGAAAATATCCTGATTGACTTCCTAGAGGGGCTCTATGATGTCTTGGTGACCACAACCATTATTGAAACCGGCGTGGATATGCCTAATGTCAATACGTTATTTGTCGAAAATGCTGACCATATGGGACTTTCAACCCTCTATCAGCTGCGTGGGCGTGTGGGTAGAAGCAATCGCATTGCCTATGCCTATTTCATGTATCAACCGGATAAGTCACTCAGTGAGGAAAGCGAAAAACGCTTGGAGGCAATCAAAGGCTTTACGGAACTTGGGAGCGGTTTTAAGATTGCGATGAGGGATTTATCCATTCGTGGCGCCGGAAATGTCTTAGGGATTCAGCAGCATGGCTTTATTGACACTGTCGGCTTTGAGATGTACTCACAAATGCTAGAAGAAGCAGTCAGACGTAAGCAGGGGAAAGATAAGTTAGAAATTAAAACGAACGCTGAGCTTGACCTTAGAATTGATGCGTATATTCCAAATAATTACATCAGTGATGAACGACAAAAAATCGAGATTTATAAACGGATTCGGGAATTTGAAACGCTTGTCATGTATGATGAACTGATTGATGAATTAATGGATCGCTTTGGTGAATATCCTGATGCGGTTGCCTTTTTACTGGAAATCGGTGTGATAAAGATGTACGCCGACCATGCATTAGTTGAGCAGCTTAAAAGATTCAAGGACAAGCTCGAAATTAAAATGAGTGGCAAAGCAGCTCAGGTTTATTTGACACAGGATTATTTTGAAGCGTTAAATGAAACGGATTTGCCGGCAGCAATCGGAGATGTTGATGGTAAAATGGTGATTAGCTTATCTATGAACAAGATTAACGAAACGAAGATTTTAGTACAGCTGAAGGCTGTAATAGGTAAATTAAATGAAATCAAAGACAAGAAAACTGCGAAATAGCGCAGCAATTTTAATTATTTCGGGCGTCACTGCTAAAGTCTTAGCTGCACTATATCGCTTTCCGTATCAAAATTTGGTGGGGGATTTGGGATTTTATGCTTATCAGCAGGTCTATCCATTGATGTCGATTATTACGACAATTGCGCTTGTGGCACTGCCTAATTTTTTATCAAAGGAAATACAAGGCTATCAAGATAAACCGTATTTTTTTAAGAAATTTTTTCAACTTTCGATGTTGATTGCCACAGCTATCTTTTTATTTCTATTAGTATTGAGCCGACCTCTAGCCTATTTGATGGGAGAGGTAAGGCTTTATCCGGTATTGATTGCGGGCAGCCTGCCACTGCTTACGCTACCCTTGCTAAGCTTGGCACGTGGCTATTATCAGGCAGATGAACTGCTTGATGTGACGGCAAAGAGCCAGCTAGTTGAGCAGCTCGTCCGTGTATTAATCATCTGGCTGTCGGCATATTTATTTGTTAAGCTTAATCTAGATGTCTATCAAATAGCGACACTTTCCATGTTGGGAAGCTTTATTGGCGGTATTGCGGCATTATCTGCAACACGAGTTCGATTTTCATTTAGTCTATGGCAAGGATTTTTTGATTTTAAAGGCATATTACCATTATTCAGACGATTGATAAAAAGCAGTGCAAATTTTATTTATTTTGCGATTTATTTACTGCTTTTTCAGCTGGTTGACGCATTTTGTGTAAAAAATGCCTTGGTTGCATTGGGCTTTAATACGATTACAGCACAGCTGCAAAAAGGTATTTTTGATCGTGCACAACCATTTGTTCAATTAGGACTAACTTTCAGTCTTGCGATATTGACCCAATCCTTGCCGAAATTAAACTATACTTTTAAGCAAAATGCACCACGTTATCAGCAATTAATCAAACAAAAGGTTAAAATCATCACGATTTTTAGTGCCGCAATTACCATTGGCATGTTTATGGTGCTAAGCTTGATGAACCGTGTCTTATTTAAAAACAACGCAGGTATTTTTTCATTGCGCATGTATGTGATTGCAATTTTTCTGATTAGCTTAATCCAAACGCTGCATTATCACTATGAAATTATCGGTCAAAAGCGAAGAAATAGCCAGTTTTTAACGATTGGCTTAGTTGTGAAGGTTCTCAGCACTTATCTTTTGACCCGCTATTTTGGCATTTTCGGCAGCAGTCTTTCAACAGTTTTAAGCCTATTGATTGTCTTTAGCTGTTATTACCTAAAAGAGTGGCAGCTATTTTATTTTGATAAAAGATTATTGATAACCTTAGCTGTGATGATTGCGACAGTTGCAGGACTAAATCAGCTGCTTGATTTTCAAGGCAGAACGCAGCTACTGATAAAGGTTGTTGTCCTATCCCTTGCTGGTGTAGTTGTTTTATTAGGCTTATTATTTAAGCTAAACGTTATCAATTTTCAGGAATTAAGAGATGAGGAGCAGATAGATGAGATTAGATAAATATTTAAAGGTATCACGGATTATCAAACGTCGGACAATTGCCAAGGAGGTTGCGGACAAAGGACGGATTAAAGTCAATGGTATTTTAGCGAAATCATCAACGGATTTAAAAATCAATGATGAGCTTGAAATTCAATTTGGGCAAAAAGTACTTAAGGTCAAGGTTTTGGCAATGACTGAAACGACTAAAAAGCAGGATGCCGAGAAAATGTATCAAATTCTAAGCGAGATAAAAAACGATTAATTGCTAAATTTGTTAATAATTTAGTGAGATATTCTATCTTGTCAATAAAGTTTGACGTTAATCAGTGATTTCTATTCCATTTTTAAGCTAAGTTTGATAAAATGAATGATAGTTATCAATCGTGGAGGTGTTACGATGAGTAAGGGGAAAATTACAACTTTAACAAATGAATATACTAAAGAAATTAAAAAGTATGAGCATAAGAAAATTCGTTATAAACATTTTAGTCGTCGTAGAATTGCAGGCCTAGCGATTATTTCAGTTATTCTGTTTACTTTTCCGGCGATCGATATTGTTAAATCTTATTCGACTCTAGTAAAAGCTAATACTAATCTTCATCAGATTCAAGAGAAATCTAAGCAGGTGGATGATGATGTTGCGGCAAATAAGCGTAAGGTCAAGCAGTTAGACGATGATGATTATGTCGCAAAAGTCGCTCGGGATAAATTTTATTATTCAAAGGATGGCGAACAGATTTATCGTTTGCCGGAGGCAAGCAAATCAAAATAAGGAAGTAAGTAAAAGTTATTTAGGAGGATTTATTTATTTATGGCAATCGAAGTCGGTCAAAAACTTCAAGGAAAGATAACTGGTATCACTAATTTTGGTGCCTTTGTTGATTTAGGTGAAGGTAAAAGTGGTTTAGTTCATATTAGTCAGGTTTCAAATGATTTCATCAATAACATCAATGATGTTTTAGCTGTTGGTGATGAGGTTGCAGTCAAGGTTATGCAGATTGCCGATGATGGTAAGATTAGCTTATCAATTAAGCAAGCAACAGATCAGCCAGAGGAAAGCTATAAAAAAGAGCCTGTCAAGGTGGAAAGCTCTTTTTCCGCAGTAAATAAAGACCCTAAGAAGTATGCAAAAGACGGCACAGAGCTCTCAGAATTTGATTTGATGATGAAGGGTTATCTACGTCAAAGCGAAGAACATCTGATTGCGATTAAGAGAAGTCGTGAGGGTAAACGTGGTGGTCGTGGCGGTCGCAGAAAATAAGCTGATGTCAACAAGGATTAATTCTATCAATTCATTGAATGAATAAACGGTATGGGGGAAATCATTGGTTTCTCTCTTTTTCTATACTTATGGAGAAAATAATGTACGAAAAATTCAAATCAGAGGTCATCGCAAATAAATTATTTCAGCCAAACGACAATGTATTAATTGCTGTTTCTGGCGGCATTGACTCAATGGTACTTTTGCAGCTGATGAAGTCGCTTAGTAAAGCATTAGCCTTTGAGATAACGGTTATCCATATTAATCACAAGCTGCGCCCGACAAGTGATGATGAGGCAGCGTTTGTTCGCGCATTTGCGCTAGAGCATCAAATTGCCTATCTAGAAGAAGCTTGGCAGCACGAGGATATTAAGAGCAAGCTTGAGGAGCGTGCACGGGCATTTAGATACAGTGTATTTTCCCGTTTAATGACAGAATTTAGTTTTAATAAATTAGTAACGGCACACCATGCAGATGATCAGGCAGAAACCTTCCTGATGCGACTGATTCGTGGCAATCGTTTGTTCAATCTGGCAAGTATTTCACCGAAAAGAGCATTTGCCAATGGAGAGCTGATTAGACCGTTACTAGCGTTTACTAAAAAAGAATTACAGCTACTTGATGTGCCACATATCGAGGACGAGAGTAATCTGTCACAGGATTATTTTAGAAATCGTGTAAGACATCAATATCTGCCTGAACTATCAGCAGAAAATCCAAAATTTTCAGTGAATGTCAGAAAAAGAGTGACGGAGCTTAATTTTGCTAAAGAATTAATTGAGCAGCATTTAGCACCTGTGATGAAGCTTTTGGTATCAGACGGGCGTGTTGATTTACTGAAATTTCAGCAATTATCGGCAAGCGAGCGGTATTTTTTCCTCTTGAAATATCTTGAAAATGCAGAAATATTTGATTTATCAGATGGCTTAATTCAGCAGCTTTTGCAGTCTTTAAATAATGCCAAGCAGTATAAGATTCGTTTAAATAATCAAGATATGTTAATTAAGGATTATCTTTATTTTTATCTTAGCTCGGGAAATAAAACTAAGCTGCAGCCGAAAAGTTTTCAGTTGAATGTCGGAGAGAACTTACATGCAGATGATTTTGAAATTATTTTTGAAGCGCAAGAGGGATATCAAAAAATTCCAATTTTTCCAGGTAGCGTATTATTGATACGCACTAGACAGGCAAAAGATAAGTTGAAAATATCGGAAAATAGCTCAAAAAAACTCAGAAGACTGTTTATTGATGAAAAAATTCCAAGAAATGAGCGGGAAAATGCCAAAATCATCGAACAAAATGGTAAAATAGTTGCTGTACTGACTAAAAACAGGAGATATTTGAGTAAATTTTCAGAAACTGATACAATAATGAGTGATTTATATTTTAAATGGAAAGGTTAATATGTTAAATAAAGATATTAAAGAAGTGCTTTTTACAAAGCAAGAAATTGAAGCAAAGACGCAGTCGCTTGGTCGCAAGCTAGCAAAGGATTATGCAGGAAAAAATCCTTTAGTTATAGGTGTTTTAAAGGGGGCAGTTCCCTTTCTAGCTGATTTGACACGAGCGATTGACGATCATTTGGAAATGGATTTTATGGTTGTGTCCAGTTATCACGGTGGCACAAAATCAAGCGGTGAGGTTAAGATTTTAAAGGACTTAGATACAAGCGTTGAGGGTCGTGACATTTTAATCGTTGAAGATATTATTGATACTGGGCGGACATTGAAATACTTGGTTAATCTCTTTAAATACCGCAAGGCGACATCTGTTAAGATTGTGACACTCTTAGATAAGCCAGAAGGACGTGAAGTAGATATATCCGCTGACTATGTTTGCTTTAACACACCCAATGAATTTTTAGTTGGCTATGGTTTAGATTATGCTGAAAAATATCGGAATTTGCCTTATGTTGGAATTTTAAAAGAAGAAATTTATCAAACATTGGGCAACACGGAGGAAGTTAATTAATGGAAAATAAAAATGGTTTTTTTAAGAATTCGTTTCTTTGCATACTCTTGATTTTATCACTAGTCGTTGTCGTCCAATTTTTCTTAAAGGGCAATAGTACAACAGTTAGTGATATAACCTATTCTCAATTTGAAAGTCAGCTAAAGAGTGGCAAGATTAAAAAAATTGTCTACCAGCCTGCTGGAACAATTATACAGGTCACTGGAGAATATAAAAAAGAACAAACGGTTAAAAATAAAAATGGTTTTAAGATTTGGGGCACAACCAGTGCCAAAGTTAAGGATTTTTCAACCGTTGTCCTGCCGGCTGATTCAACAATTAAAGATTTAGCTGATTTGGCTAAAAAGAAAAAGGTTGCAATCACCGTTAAGCCGGAAAGTAATAGCGGTCAATGGCTATCCATTGCAATCTCTATCATACCGATTGTCCTGTTATTCTTCTTCTTTTACATGATGATGAATCAAGGACCACAAGGCGGCAAGGGCGGTGCGATGAGCTTTGGTAAATCACGTGCCAAGGAAGCCGATAAGAAAGCCAATAAGGTTCGCTTCTCTGACGTTGCTGGCGCAGAGGAAGAAAAGCAAGAGCTAGTCGAAGTGGTCGAATTCCTCAAAGAGCCTAAGCGTTTCAGCGATTTAGGTGCGAGAATACCGTCAGGTGTCTTGCTTGAAGGACCTCCAGGAACAGGTAAAACATTGCTCGCTAAAGCCGTTGCAGGTGAAGCGGGCGTACCGTTTTATTCAATCTCCGGTTCAGACTTTGTTGAAATGTTTGTCGGTGTCGGTGCAAGTCGTGTTCGTGATTTGTTTGAAACAGCTAAGAAAAACGCACCGGCAATTATCTTCATTGATGAAATTGATGCCGTTGGCCGTCAGCGTGGTGCTGGTATGGGGGGCGGTCATGATGAACGTGAACAAACACTTAATCAACTCTTAGTTGAAATGGATGGCTTTTCTGGCAATGAAGGCGTGATTGTGATTGCTGCAACGAATAGATCAGATGTACTAGACCCTGCCCTACTTCGTCCGGGACGTTTTGACCGTCAGATTTTAGTTGGCCGTCCAGATGTTAAGGGACGTGAGGCAATTCTAAAGGTTCACGCAAAGAACAAGCCGCTTGCAGCTGACGTTGACTTAAAGGTTGTCGCACAGCAAACACCGGGATTCGCTGGTGCTGAGCTTGAAAATGTTTTAAACGAAGCAGCTTTAGTTGCCGCTCGTCGCAATAAGAAAGAGATTGATGCAAGCGATATTGACGAAGCAGAAGATCGTGTTATCGCAGGACCTGCAAAGGTTGATCGTGTCGTATCTAAGAAAGAACGTGAAATGGTTGCATTCCACGAAGCAGGACATACGATTGTTGGTTTAGTTCTCTCTAATGCACGTGTGGTTCACAAAGTAACGATTGTGCCACGTGGTCGTGCCGGTGGCTATATGATTGCTTTGCCAAAAGAAGATCAGTTCCTATTGAGCAAGGAAGATATGTTTGAGCAATTAGTTGGCTTACTTGGCGGTAGAACGGCTGAGGAGATTGTCTTTAACCAACAAACAACTGGTGCGAGCAATGACTTTGAGCAGGCAACACGCCTTGCAAGATCAATGGTTACAGAATACGGAATGAGCGATAAGCTCGGACCGGTTCAATATGAGGGCAATCACGCTGTATTCTTAGGTCGTGATTATGGTCAAGGCAAAGGATACTCAGAGCAGGTTGCCTATGAGATTGATCAAGAAGTCCGTAGTATCCTTAATGAAGCACATCAGAAAGCCTATGATATTATTCAAGAGAATCGTGAAAAGCATAAATTAATTGCTGATAAATTACTTGAATATGAAACACTAGATGCTGCGCAAATCAAATCATTATTTGAAACAGGACAAATGCCTGAGAATTCAAAGACTTATGAGGCTAAAGCGATGACCTTTGATGAAGCCAAGCGTGCGGTCGAAGAAAAGGATCAAGCAGAAACAGAAGCAACAAATGATGAAACACAGAACTAAACGCAAACTCAATA
>JAISYB010000086.1 GCA_031270215.1 Streptococcaceae bacterium
CTTCCCCTTACGACTCTCTAAATCTAGCAGCTCGTGGTCAATTAAAAAATCGAAAAACTCCCCTGTTTCTGTCGAAAGCTCTCGGTACATCTTTTGTGCCGCTGCAATTTTTTCTGCCGTTGTCCCCTTGGGCTTCGCATTACCATTTGGAAAAGCGAGGGGTAAATCATAGTACATCTGCTGAGCGATCCCATTGCGCTGCGCCTGTCTTTGGTAAAGCTTTTCTACCACTGGCACAACCTTATCTAATATCTCTTTACGATAACGTGCAATATCTGCTAAATCATAGCCAAATCTTTGCCTAACAAGCAAACTCATTTGTGCGTAGTTCTCAAAACCCAGAGTTAATGCTTGCTGATGACGATTTTTGACTAATTTATCATAAATATCATCAAATGCCGCTTCGTTTTCAGCATACCACGCAGTCACCACTTCACTAGCTGCTTTACGCCTTATCCGCTCCTTGTCCGTTGTAAATCGAGTCATCTCAGGCAGGGTGTAGATTTCTCCTTCAAAATCCAACTGCGCACTACCGATTAACTCGTTATATTGCGTTGATAGCCGATTCTCTGCCTGCTTTAAGCTGACAATTGCTGCATTAAATGATTTAATTTCACTTTCGGCAAGCTGAAACATCGTCTTTGGATAAAGCTTCTCAAGCGCTGAGCGCAATGGACTTTCAATTAAAACACGTGAAAAATTTGACGAAAGCTCACCAAATTTTGGCGCATATTCATTCCAGTAATCATCCTCTGCTTTGTAAAATGCGTCGTCCATATTGACCGAAAAACGAATACCTGCCAGATTGTACATCGTGTCAATCGTATTATTAATCTCAGTGTAGGCATCAATCGCACTTGTTGCTATTTTAAGTGTTTTAGCGCTAGCGAGTGTTTCAGTCAGCACCTCAATCTCAGACTTTAAATGCGCATAGTCCGGACGTCTGTATTGATAATCTACTAATTTTGGCATCTTTCGCTCCTTTTTAAAATCTCAAATTTTTTCTAAATTCATCTGCTCTGATTTTAAGGCGCTTGTAATATCTCTAAGGCTTTATCATACAAATTATTTTGGAAAATCATAAATGGTTGGCGCGTTTTAAAATCTGGCGGATTACCGTCCAAATCACTGAAGGAAAAGCCAAAGATATCGGTTAAAACAATCCCTGCCGCATAATCCCATGGGCATAAAAAGCTGATATAGCCTAAAATCTTACCTTCTAACAGTGAGCAAAACTCCAATCCTGCCGAACCGATCATTCGCACACCGAGTGTTTGGTCGGCAAGCTCTGTAACATGATGATAATTATCCCGATAAATACCAGAATTAACACCAATCAAGCCTTGCGAAAAGTCTTTTGGAACTGGCGCACTAAGTGGTTGCTCATTCAAAAAAACGCCAAATCCTCTCCCGCCTGAAAAGAGTTTATTTTTCATCACATCATAGATAAAACCAAACTGCCCGATACCATTTTGGTAATAACCTACTAACATCGCAAAATTATCACGTTGAGTTGCAAAATTAAGCGTGCCGTCAATCGGATCAATCACCCAAACAGCTTTGCCGGTGATTGACGTTTGATCCAAGCCAGATTCCTCTGCTAAAATCTCATCTTCCGGAAAATGCTGAGTGATTTTTCTAACCAGAAAATCTTGTACCTTTCGGTCAACTTCCGTCACTAAATCTGAGCGATTACTCTTTTCTTCAACCGCAAAATCCTCATTCATCCAAATCAATACCTTTAAACGTGCTTCAACAAGCCATTCTTTCATCAATTGATATCTTTTCTTCGTCATACGCTAAACTCTTTTCTGTTTGATAATTTTGCTGCCTGCATTGTTTGATAAATCGAATAGCCGCTCACCTGCTCAAATTGTTTCCCCAAGCGTTTTTCCTCTCCGATACTCTTAACTACCTCTTTAAATTCCTGATAAGCGCATTGTAGCTTTTCACGATTAACTCTAGCTTCATTTGCTAGCTCAACCAGCGCTAAAAACTGTGTCACCTTAACAATCTCCCTCGTTGACCAATCCGGATCAATCGGATAACTGTAATTTTTCATCTGCTCTCCCTTAACTCTAGAAAAAAGAGGTTGGAACAAAATGTCCGACCTCGTTTTTTGTTCATACTATACAGAAATTGCGGTGCCGCTTAGATTTTCCCGAAACTACCAGCAATTGCCTAATTTTCTATGCCCGCTATCACTACTTGCTTTCAAAATCCCGCTCGCATCTGAGCATCTCGCATCTCAAGACGTCTAACATGCCTTGGCAAAAAAGTCCGGATTTCATCCTCATTAAAACCAATCTGCAAACGCCTTTCATCCATAATCATCGGGCGGCGAAGCAGATTCGGATGTTCCTCAACTAATGTCAACAGCTCCGAAAGCGTCAATTCATCTAAATTGATATTTAATTTTTGAAAAGCCTTTGAGCGTGTTGAAATAATCTCTTCTGTTCCTTCAAGCGATAGACGTAGCACTTGCTTTAATTCCTCATTTGTCATCGGATAGCCGATAATATTTCGCTCATGATAAGGAATGTTGCGACTCTTAAACCAGTGCTTTGCCTTTCGACATGACGTACAACTAGGCGAAACAAATAAAGTAATCATGGTACCCCCTTCACATTAGGCATCTACCAGTGTATCCCTAGTCGCTAAAGTCTAACCCCTTAACTTAGACAACCTCCACTGAACAGCCACTATACCAAACACCTTAAATTGCAATTCAACTTAATAACTTATCCCTATCATATCAAAGAAGAATGAAAATTCAATAGTTTTTTAAAAAAGGTTACACTGAACACACAAAAGTTTTTTCGCTTTAAAAATTCGTGACAGATAAGGTTTTTACCATTATCTCTTTTGACAAAACTATCAAGCAATACATTCTTTTTCCCCAGATGAATGATAGATTAACATGTTAAAAATTCGTCCAAAACTGAAATATTATCTTGGTTTCAAATATTTGTTCGTGATGTAAAAAACAAGCGATATAGAAATTCGGCTTAATTCTATTATACCTTAAATCACAAAGCTAAAAGAATAGTTGGATAGACAATACTACCATTTTGTCTTTGCAATTTCTCTGACTAAGCTTTCCGTTTTTTCCCAGCCAAGACATGGGTCCGTAATTGATTTTCCAAAAACAACCGGTTCATCTTGTCTGCCGTCCTCAAGGTAGCTTTCAATCATAAAACCTCGAACAAATTGTTTAACTTCCTGATTCCACGAACGATTGATGAGTGTTTGTCGGACAATACGCACTTGCTCAAGATAATTTTTTCCTGAATTATCATGGTTAGTATCTACCATAATAAACGGATTTTTTAAGCCAAATTGTTGATATTGCTCGATAACCTTGACAAGATTCTCATAGTAGAAATTCGGAACATTCTCACCGTATTCGTTTAAAGCGCCACGCAAAATGGCATGTGCTAATGGATTAGACGTTGTTTCGACCTCTTGACTATTGTATAGGAAGGTTTGTTTTTGCTGAGCAGCGTGAATTGCATTGAACATCACGCTTAGATTGCCACTCGTTGGATTTTTCATACCTGTCGGTGCATCAATTCCACTGGCTGCAAATCTATGCTCTTGATCCTCAACCGACCTCGCACCGATTGCATGGTAAGACACAAGGTCTGCCACGATTGGTAAATTTTCCGGATAAAGCATTTCATCTGCTGTTATTAAGCCTGTTTCAGAAATAACTTTAACATGAAGCTCACGAACGGCACGAATACCGTTAATCAAGCTTGGCTTCTCTGTTGTGTCCGGCTGATGAACTAAGCCTTTGTAGCCATCTCCGTTAGTTCTTGGTTTTGCCGTATAAACACGCATTACCATCAGGATTTCGTCTTTAACTTCCTCCTGTAGCTTGGCTAAACGTCTTGCGTAGGTTAAAACAGCTGCTTCATTATCTGCTGAGCAAGGCCCGATGACAAGTAAAAGCCGGTCGTCTTCTCCCTTAATAATCGCCTCAAGTTCTTTATCACGCACTTTTTTCTTTGCAATTGCAGCGTCAGAGAGTGTTGCAATCTCCTGCACTTTACTTAAATTTAATGGTTCACTTTTCGCAATAAATGCCATAATACTTCCTTTGCTATTACTGTTCTAAATTGTCGTAGATGTAGTGAATTAAGCGTTCTGTTTTTTCCCAGCCAAGACATGGATCAGTGATTGATTTGCCAAAGATAATCGGCTCGTCTTGTCTGCCGTCTTCTAGGAAGCTTTCAATCATAAAACCACGAACGGATTTTTTGATTGTTTCATTCCAATGACGATTGACTAGCGTCTGCTTAACAATTCTTACTTGCTCAAGATATTGTTTGCCTGAGTTGTCATGATTCGTATCAACGATGATAAATGGATTTTCCAAATTCATCTTCTCATAAATCGCAATTGTTTGAAGAATTTTTTCATAGTAGTAATTTGGAATATTATCCCCATACTCGTTTAATGCGCCTCGCAAAATAACATGTGCATATGGATTGCCCGAAGTCAAAACCTCTGCGTTGTTAAATAAAAAGTTTTGCGGTTGTTGAGCAGCATAGATACCGTTAAACATCACGTTTAGATTGCCACTCGTTGGATTCTTCATGCCTGCCGGACAATCAAAGCCACTAGCAACAAAACGATGCTGCTGATCCTCAACTGACCTTGCCCCAATTGCGATATAGCTAACCAAGTCATCAACAAGTGGTAGATTCTCAGGATAAAGCATCTCATCTGCTGTTGTTAAGCCTGTTTTTGCAATAACCTTAGCGTGCAGGTCACGAACCGCCTTGATACCATTAATTAAGCTCGGCTTTTCTGTTGAATTAGGTTGATGTACCAAGCCTTTATAGCCATCACCATTTGTTCTAGGCTTTGCCGTATAGACACGCGGCACCATAAAAATCTTGTCCTTGACCTGTTCTTGAACCCTAGCCAAGCGTTCTGTATATTCTAAAACTGCGGACTCATCGTGCGCCGAACACGGACCAATAATTAAAAGTAATCGCTGATCACGTCCTGCAATAATATTTTTTAATTCCTCATCACGCGCTTCCTTTTTCGCACATTGCTCCGGCGTTAATTTGGAGATTTCCTTAATTTGTTCAATATCAATCTTCGGAGAAACTTCTGTAAATGACATGTGACCACCTTTAATTTTTATTTTTGTCAATTAGGGCAAAAGACTGGACACTTAAATGCCAGCCTTCTCCCATTACTTTATTATTGATTTCTGCCATGACAGTTTTTAAATTTCTTCCCACTACCGCACGGGCAAGGGTCGTTACGTCCTACATTGGCATACGGCTTATCACGGTTATTAATTGGCTTTCTAGCTTGGTTTTCATCTACCACGCCTTGCCCGTCTGCCAGTTTTGGTTGTGTCGGTTCAATCGTTTCCTCACGATGAACGTCTTGTCTGATTTGTGCTTTCATGAAAAGACGTGTGACTTCATACTCAATCGCACCAATCATATCCTCAAACATTCGGTAGCCTTCCGTTTGATATTCAACAAGTGGATTGTTTTGTCCATAGGCACGCAAGCCAACGGATTGGCGAAGCTGATCCATCGCATCAATATGATCTGTCCATTTATCATCAACGACACGCAAGATAACGACCTTTTGAAACTCAATGATTTGACTTTCATCCTGAAGATGACTGACTTGACGTTCATAGGTTTCAACTGCCTTTTCATAAAGAAAATCAGAAATCTCCTGTGCAGTCTTATTTTCCAAATCGTTGATTGCAATATCTTTTTCGTGAACAATGACATTGCTCGAAAAGTCATCAATCGCTTCTAAATTCCAATCCTGTGCTTTATCAGAGGTTGCGGTTGTGTGCGCTGTGACAACTCTATCAATCGTCCGCTTTGCCATATCTAAAATCTGCTTACGCAAATCATCATTGGCTGTAATAACTTCGTAGCGCTGCTTGTAGATAACCTCACGCTGCTCACGCATCACATCATCGTATTGCAAAACTTGCTTACGTGTGTCGTAGTTATTTCCCTCAACACGTTTTTGTGCTGATTCAACCTGACGAGTTAACATTTTAGACTGGATTTCCATATCTTCCTCAGCAGCATTGAAACGCTCCATGAAGCTCTTAATCCTGTCTGAACCAAAACGGCGCATTAATTCGTCTTCTAAGGATAAATAAAACTGTGACTCTCCTGGATCCCCCTGACGACCGGAACGACCACGCAACTGATTATCAATCCGACGAGATTCGTGGCGCTCTGTACCTATAACTGCCAAGCCACCAACTTCGACAACACCAGCACCAAGCTTAATATCCGTTCCACGACCTGCCATATTGGTAGCAATTGTGACTGCACCACGCTGACCTGCATCTAGGATAATTTCTGCTTCCTTAAAGTGATTTTTCGCATTTAACACTTCATGCGGAATCTTTTCATTGGTTAATAGCTGTGACAGTAACTCTGAGGTTTCAACGGCAACTGTTCCGACTAGGACAGGCTGACCTTTTTCATGTCTAGCTTTAATGTCCGCAACAACGGCTCTAAATTTCGCATTGAGATTAAGATAAAGTAAATCCGAATAGTCACGACGAATCACCGGACGATGTGTTGGAATTGCTGTAACCTGCATATTATAAATTTCGCGAAATTCTTCTTCTTCGGTCTTAGCAGTACCTGTCATACCAGCTAGTTTTTTATACATTCTAAAGTAGTTTTGGTAAGTGATTGTCGCAATCGTTTTGGACTCATCTTCGATTTCAACACGTTCTTTTGCTTCAACTGCTTGGTGTAAGCCGTCTGACCAGCGACGTCCCTCCATCACCCGACCGGTAAATTGGTCAACAATCTTCACTTCTCCCTCATCAACAATATAATCGATTTCTTTGAGCATGATGTAGTTGGCACGCAATGCTTGGTCAACGTGATGAGTCAATGCAGTGTTTTCGATGTCAAACAAGTTCTCAAGCGCAAAGACTTCCTCTGCCTTATCAATACCTTGCTCTGTCAAACTAATTGTTTTAGACTGAACATCAATCTTGTAATCCTCTTTAGCTAAGCCTTTGACAAAATTATCCGCACGAATATATAGCGCAGTTGATTTTTCGGCTTGCCCGGAAATAATCAACGGCGTTCTTGCTTCATCAATCAAGATAGAGTCAACTTCATCGACAATTGCATAATTCAGCGGTCTTTGTACCATTTGACTTTGATAAACGACCATGTTGTCCCTTAAGTAGTCAAAACCTAGCTCAGAGTTCGTTGAGTAAGTAATATCACATGCATATGCTGCCCGTTTTTCATCTGAGGTCATTGAATTAAGGTTTAAACCAACGGTTAGACCGAGCCAATTATACAGCTCACCCATCTCGCTTGCGTCACGTGTTGACAAATATTCATTGACCGTCACAACGTGTACACCCTCACCGCTTAGCGCATTAAGGTAAACAGGAAGTGTCGCTGTTAATGTTTTACCTTCACCTGTGCGCATTTCCGAAACATCGCCATTGTGCAAAACAACCGCACCCATAACCTGCTCAAGATATGGGAATAATCCCAAGGTACGCTTTGCGCCCTCTCTAGCAGTCGCAAAAGCTTCTGGTAGTAAATCATCAAGTGTTTCACCGTTTTGATAACGTTGTTTAAACGCTTCTGTTTTTGCTTGCAATACTTCATCAGATAAATTTGCATATTCGCTTGCGTAGCTGTCAACCTTCTCTGCAATCCTACGCAAACGACTTAATTCTTGCTTATCATTTTCAATTATTTTCCTAAGAATATTAGCCATTTTATGCCCTCACAATTTCCTATACAATACTTACTATAATAGCAAAATAAACTTTATAATTCAATCAAATAAGACCTTTATTTAACCAAATTCAAACTTTCGCTGCTAAAAAGGCAAAAATGTTAAGACGCTTAACTCCCTACTCTCCCTGCTGCTTTAAAGTAAAAGACTTCCTTAGAGAGAAAATCGCCCAATTTTGCTTTGAAAATAAAAAACTCTAGGTTGCAAAATGCCGCCTAGAAGTCTTGATTTAACTATGATTTGCTAATTTGATGTACTTTGATTTCATACGTCGAGCCGACATTTACTGTCGAGGACGTTTGCTGCGCAATTAAATTATAGATTGTCGTACTATTTTTCTTCAACGTATAAGTCTTACTGAATTTATCAGGGGCAATGCCTAGATATGAGCTACCATAGACATTACTTAAATCATCCCAATTCGTTTTGCCAAAAAAGATATTCTCCCCATTAACATCAATTCTGACACCAACATTATCAGCTGAAATTGCGCACTTAGTGTAAAGTCGGTATTTTTCGTGTAGACGAGCGACTTTTATCTTTTGTTTTTGATAATTTTTCGCTTCAAAGAGATTGATACCCTTCTTTTTAGTTAATCATCTACGTCTTGACAGCTTCTGTTGTTCACGTCTGAGCTTCTCTGCCATTTTTGATGTAAATATTTTCTTCCTTTTTCATTACTCCCCTAAATTTTCACTTTGTTAGACCCTTTTTAAACCATCATTTTTCAGGAAAATTTCTTGAACGTTTTATATCCCCTCTAGGTTCAAGATTTTTCATTTACTACCACCAATCAAGGCGGCACTCCTAAAACTTCCACTGACACCCCTCCATTTACCCTTTTTTTAATGTTTTGCAATCAATTTTCTAAAAATATGAGCAATCAATTAAATTACCAATCTGCCAGAAGTATATCAGTTATCTGCTAGATTGACTAGTTAGTTTTTATTTATCCTTTGATAGAAAATCTATATAGATAAAATCTCCAGATAATAACATAGGGTGTTTGATGAGCCGAATCGTCCGCTAGTAATGTAAAGCTCTGAAAAAGCCAATCAAGCTAGCAAATACTGCGTGATCGGCTAATATTTTATTGTTCGTGACATAGGTAATTTTTTTAACACTATGAAACAAATCCCCGCCGTGTTGGCTTGCACTTTAATGCTTGGCTACCTTGTCAAACACTGCTACACTAGGATTATTTTCCTCAGGCGTTATTAGTAACTAATCCATAACGCCGGATGAACCGAGAATGGGAAAAAGCTTGAATCGTTCACAAGGGGAACCTCGGAAAAAATCACAACCCTCCCATTCATCCCCGCTAAAGCAGCCACATTATCATCCTGTTTTCCTGGCGAAGCAAGCCATGTGTTAAGAGTTGTAGCACCAAGCAGATAGTACCCCTTACCAGTGTCTTCAATTTCAAGTGAACTAGCAACTATATCGCCAAGCGTCGGCACAAAGGCGGTCAGAGTACCACCATTAGTAGCAAGAACAGTCTTATAACGGGCATCCAAGCTAGAAAATTTTAAAGAACGCTCCCAGTTGGTTGGGGTAACTGAGTCATCTCCAGTCCTAACCTTAAAACCTTGTTCACTGCTAAGTCCATCGCTAAAGTCACTAAAACTTGGACAATCTTGCTTAATCGCCAGCACGCGCGCTTTATCGGCGGTATTTGTCATGTTGGCGTAGTAATTTTCCACTGCTTTTCTAACCGGACTAATCGCAAAACCACCATCACCAGTCTTGCCATAGTTATTGTTACCATCACTATCAAAGTAAGTAAGATACTCATTGCTAGCTGGAAGAAAAGTAAGCATCGCTGAAGCGTCAGTTCCCGTTCCTGTGGCATCATCACCATCTCCTCCAGCAACAGGTTGCGTTACTCCAGCCTCTTCATAGGTTAGCGGGGTTGTCCGGATAATCTTTGCCTTATGATTAGTCGTATCGTCCTCTAGTATCAGCCATTTGGCGTTGTCAAATCTCGTGACACCATTACGATTAAACGGTACAGAA
>JAISYB010000108.1 GCA_031270215.1 Streptococcaceae bacterium
ATCGCTGTACAGCGCTGACCGGAATAGCTGAATGCACCGCTAATAATCTCTGCAACTGCTTTGTCTAAGTCTGCATCCTCACAAACAATCGCCGGATCTTTACCGCCAAGCTCTAAAACCATTGGCTTCATTGTCGAAAAGCTCGACAAATGCCTGCCAGTTGTAGCACCTCCGGTAAAGGAAATCATATCAATTCCTGAATGCTCTGAAACATAATCCCCGATGTCTGAACCCTTACCAGTAATCAGCTGGAGTAGGTTCGGCGGAAAGCCAATCTTATCGAAGCTTTCGATAATCTTGACTGCCGAGATTGCTCCCTGCGTTGCTGGCTTAAAGACAACTGCATTACCGGCAATCAATGCTGGTGCAATTTTGGCAACTGATAGATTGACTGGATAGTTAAATGGTGAAATAGCAAGCACAGTTCCCATTGGCACACGCTTGATAAAAGCTACTTTATTTTTTGAACCGCCGGGGTAGTTTTCCCCACTCATCGCAGCAGGGGTCGTATGGATAAATTCCTCAACTGTGTATTTGATAAACTCTGCTGTTCTTGCGACCTCTTTGATTGCATCATTATGCGTTTTGCCGACTTCCTGCATGATAATATCAGCAATTTCGGCTTGGTCATTTAGCAATTCGTCTGCCCAACGATTGAGCAATTCAGCGCGTTCAAACAAAGGTCGATTTGCCCAAGCCTTCTGAGCTGCCTTTGTTGCAGCAATCGCCACATCTGCCTCTTCCTTAGAAATCGCTTGAACCTTCCCGATGACCTCGTCCTTATAAGGCGAGATGATTTCGATTAGTTTCCCTGATTGTGACTGCTTAAACTCGCCACCTGCATAATATAAATATTCTTTAACTGCTAGCTTTGACATATTTCCTCCAATTAATTTCGTTTTTCTGGCTTACTGCCAGTAGCTCGGTCTCCTACGCTCGTAATCCGAGATTAAATCCGTATATTGCAAAGTAATGCCGATATCATCTAAACCGTTGACTAACTTATGCTTCCATGTTGCGTCAATCTCAAACTCATACACGCCAAGCATTGAAGCAATTGTCTGCTCAATCAAATTAATCTCAACCGTTTCATCTGCTGGCAAATTTGCCAAGGCTTCTCGCTCATCAAGCGGTAAGACAATCGGTAAAAGACCATTCTTTAAGGCATTGTTATAAAAAATATCAGAGTAGCTACCAGCAATGATTGCCCGAATACCGTAGTCAACAATCGCCCAAGCCGCATGTTCCCTTGAAGAGCCTGAGCCAAAGTTATCACCAGTGATTAGGATTTCAGCTTGACGATACTTAGGGTCATTAAGGGCAAAATCCGGATTTTCGCTACCATTATCCAAATATCGCCATTCAAAGAACATATTTTTACCAAATCCTGTCTTCTCTGTGCTCTTTAAAAACTGCTTTGGAATAATCTGGTCAGTATCAATATTGTCATTCATCAAAGGGACGATTGTGCTTGTATAAACTGTGAATTTCTCCATTATGCACCCACCTCCTCTACTAATTCTCTAACATCAACAAATCGACCGGCAATCGCTGCGGCGGCTGCCATTGCTGGTGAGCAAAGATGTGTTCTTGCCCCCTTGCCCTGACGCCCTTCAAAGTTACGATTGCTGGTTGAGGCGCAATGCACTCCCTCCGGCACGTGGTCCGGATTCATTCCAAGACACATTGAGCAGCCCGGCTCACGCCATTCAAAGCCTGCGTCAATGAAGATTTTATCTAAACCAATCGCCTCAGCAGCACGCTTTACTGGGCGAGAACCCGGCACGACAATTGCGGTTAAAGTTGAAGCAACCTGCTTACCTTTGACAAATTTTGCCGCAAGCTGTAAATCAGACAGGCGGGCATTCGTACATGAACCGATAAAGACATAGCCTAATGCAATATCCTCTGGTTTTTGCCCCGGCGCTAATTCCATGTATTGATAGGCACGTTCATCATTAAAATCCTTGATTTCTGGGAAGGTCGCTGTAAATTCAATCCCCATTTCCGGATTAGTTCCCCAGGTTACCATCGGTGCAAGCTCTGATACATCAAGCGTGATGACTCTGTCATATACCGCATCTGAATCACTAACTAGCGTTTGCCAATCAGCGATTGCCGCTTGAAAATCCTTTGGTGCAAATTCACGTCCCTCAAGATAATCAAAGGTTTTCTGGTCTGGATTCATCAAACCGACTTTTGCGCCAAACTCAATTGACATATTGGTAATCGTCATCCGCTCCTCCATCTCAAGGTCATAAATCGCCTCTCCGGTGAACTCAACTGCGTAGCCAACACCTGCATCGACACCATACTTAGCAATCAATGCCAGAATATAATCCTTTGCATAAACACCAGCACGTGGCTTGCCAATAAACTCAATCTTCATCGTTTTTGGCTTGCGTTGCCAAATCGTCTGCGTTGCAAAGACATGCTCGACTTCACTAGTACCGATTCCAAAGGCGATTGCACCAAAAGCACCATGCGTTGCTGTATGAGAATCTCCGCAAACGACAATTTTCCCTGGCTGTGTTAATCCACGCTCTGGCCCAACCATATGGACGATGCCTTGCTTTTCACTACCATTGGTCGCAACAGTCACACCAAAATCCTCGGCATTTTTCGCTAGGCTTTCGATTTGATGTTTAGAAATCAAGTCTTTGATATTGTAGATGTCCTGCGTTGGTGTATTGTGATCCATCGTACCATAAGTCAAATCCGTTCTACGCACCTTGCGCCCAGCCTCGCGCAAGCCTGAAAATGCCTGTGGACTGGTTACCTCATGAATGAGGTGTAAATCAACATAGAGCAGCTGTGGATTTCCGTCTTCTCCTGTAATCACATGTCGATTCCATAGTTTGTCAAATATAGACTTACCCATTTCCTACCTCACTATTCTCTATTTTCCAAATAACATTATCAACAAATTCTGTAGTTGTCGCACTGCCACCTAAATCAGTTGTTAAAACGCCGTCATTCATCACAGCGTCGCAAGCTTCCTCAATCAACCTTGCTGACGCTTCACTGGCAAAGCTTTGACGAAACATCATTGCAACAGATAAAAGCATTGATACCGGATTAGCAATATTTTGCCCTGCAATGTCTGGTGCTGAACCATGGATTGGCTCATATAAGGACGGTCCATTTGCCGAATGACTGGCACTTGGCATCACACCGAGCGAGCCTGGTAAGACGCTTGCTTCATCTGAGAGAATGTCGCCGAATAAGTTTTCAGTGACAATCACATCAAATTGCTTTGGATTCGTCAGCATTACCATTGCGCAGGAATCTACTAACTGATGTTCTAGTGAAACATCTGGAAATTCTTGAGCGACCTCCTCGGCAATTCTTCGCCATAATTTGCTAGTTGAAAGGACATTTTGCTTATCAACTGATGTAACTTTTTTCCTGCGCCCTTGAGCAATTTCAAAGGCTTTTCGGATAATCCGTCTGATTTCCTCAGCCGTGTAATCATTGACATCTCTAGCACTATCCTCATTTAGCGTATGCTCGCCAAAGTAAATCCCACCAGTCAGCTCACGAACAACGATAAAATCTGCTCCGACAACGATTTCAGGCTTTAATGGGGACAAGTGTGCTAATGCTGGTTTAACGCTGATTGGCCGCAGATTAGCAAACAATCCTAACTCTTTTCTCAACGCTAATAACCCCTGCTCAGGTCTAACCGGTGCCGTATCATACTGTGGTCCTCCAATCGCCGCAAGTAAAATTGCATCTGCTGATTTGGCATGTCTTAAGGTTTCCTCCGGTAACGGATGACCTACCTCATCAATTCCAGCACCACCAAAAGCTGCCGATACGACTTGATACTCAAAGTTTATCTGTTGTGCAACGACCTCTAGCACACGCAGACTCTGTTTCATAATTTCTGGACCGATACCATCTCCAGCTAATGCAACGATTTTTTTCATCATAACTCCTTATCTATATAAACCATCTACTTCATTATACACTATCATTCACTTTAATTTAATTTTATTTTAATATCACTGATTTGTTTGTCTTTCACGTACCTTTTGAATGACAGCATTAGCATTCATATAGGCAAGTGCTGAAGCCTTCAAAATGTCGTAATCAATCCCCACAGCATTAACAATTTCTCCTGTTTCTGAATCTTCAACCGATACACGAACCTCAGCCTGTGAATCAATACCGCTTGTAATTGCAGCAATTTCATAGGATTTCAAAATCACTGCTTGCTTAAATACCTGACCAATCGCACTAAAAATAGCTTCCACAGAACCGCGTCCTTTTGCACTCTGAGTAATCTCATTTCCTGCAACACCGTCTAAATAAATCGTTGCTGTCTGCTGATTATTAGAATGATAAGTTAAATCTAGTGATTTAAAGACATAATCATCTGATTGCTCTGAGGTTTGTCCGGCAATCAAAGCACGAATATCCGTATCTGATATGTCATTCTTCTTATCTGCCAGCGCCTTAAAGCGGATAAATGCTTCTTTCAAATCATTTTCTTCCAGCTCAAATCCCAAAGATTTAAGCTTTTCATTGAAAGCATGACGACCGGATAATTTACCTAATGGCAGGGTAGAATGCGAAACACCGACCATCTCGGGCGTGATAATTTCATAGGTATTTGGATTTTTAAGAAAACCATCCTGATGAATTCCAGACTCATGCGCAAAAGCATTGCCACCAACAACTGCTTTATTTTTTGGAACGGCAACTCCAGCAAAGCGTGAAATTAAATCGCTCGTATTTTTCGTTTCCTCCAGTGTGATATTTGATGAAAGTTGGTAATAATCCTGACGAATCTTTAAAGCAACAGCAACCTCCTCAAGTGCCGTATTGCCCGCGCGCTCCCCTAAACCATTAATTGTCCCTTCAACACGTCTTGAACCGTTTTTGATTGCAGCAAGTGCGTTCGCCGTTGCCATACCTAAATCATCATGACAGTGTGATGAATAAATAATCTCACGATCACTTTTCACATGATTGATTAGATATTTAAACAATGCACCATACTCCTCCGGATTAGAATAACCTACAGTATCCGGAACATTGATAATGCTTGCGCCAGCATCCACTGCTGCCTGTACTGCTTGGAGTAAAAATCCCTTCTCAGAACGTGTCGCATCCTCAGGTGAAAATTGGACAACCTCAAACTTCTCACGCGCATAACTGATATGCTCGCTAATAGAGGCTAGTACCTCATCAGGTGTCATTTTTAATTTATATTCCATATGAACAGGACTTGTTGCGATAAAGACATGTATTTGCGGGTGAATCGCATCCTTTAATGCCTCATATGCTTTATCAATATCTCCTTTAACTAAACGTGCTAAACCGGTGACTGACAGCTTAGTTGCAACCCTTGCAATCTCTTGGACTGCCTTAAAGCTTTCATTACTTGAGGCAGGAAAACCTGCTTCAATCACGTCAACTCCCCATTTTTCCAGCTGCAAGGCAATCGCAATTTTTTCCTTTGTTGAAAAGCTAACGCCAGGCGTTTGCTCCCCATCTCGCAATGTTGTATCAAAAAATTGAATTTTTTCCATCTCATTCTCCTTATACTAAAAAAACACCCTATGTTTGATAGGATGTTTTTTAGTCATCCTACTTAAGCAAATGCCAAACAGGACTCGCAGACTAGTTTTTTTAACGCTAGTCTATGAGCCCTTCGCTAATAATAAATTATTATTAACAAATGCGGTCATGTATGCCTCCAAGAATGCTTCTTTTACCTTAATTATTTTCCATTATACCTTCTTTTTGAAAAAGTACAAGGAATTATCAGAATATTTCGGAAAAAAGAGCTAAAATTGGTCGGAATTAGCTCTAACTTTCACAATTGCCGTTAACATGATAAACTATTACTAGCATTAATGATTACGATAAGCAAAGGAGAAAAAGATGACGATTCAACAAGAGGAATTGATAATTTCAATCATTTCTGAGGCGGTTAGCCGCTCTATCAGCTTAGCAGAGACTCTAACCGAAACAAGAAAAGCTGACAATGCTCAGAGCGTTATTACTTTAAATGAAATCCATAGTCTTTTCTTAGCAGCCAAGACTGGCTACTATCTTAGAAATGATATGCCGTCAATGATTTACATTGATTTATTTAATATTTTTGAAAAGCTCTATTCCGAGCTTCGACATGCACTCGCTTATGATCATGGCAAGCTCAATCACACCGAGGAATTTGATGAGCTGCTCAGTGATTTGACACATTACTATGAAGCGCTTAATGCCGAATTTATCAATCGTAAAACGGAATCAAAACAAAAAGGACTGAGTATACATGACAAAGGATGAAGTTATCGCACGGATTCGCAGCGAATTAAAAATGCCGGGTTTTAAGGCAAATATTGCTGACAAGGATTATAGTGAAGCGGAATACCTCAAGCTAAAGCAGGATTTGCTTGACTATTACCGCAATTATGTCGGCGGGATTGAGGCAGATTTTCAAGGTGGACTTGACGGTCATATTGGACGCTAAGATGTTTAAAAAAGAACTTGGGGCAATAATCCCAAGTTCTTTTTAGACTGACTGCTTAAATGTTATGATTAGACAGGCAAAACACTAAGCGGAATCGGAAAGTTTAGCTTTCCAGTGAAGCGTGTGTTTTTGTAACAAATTATTGTGCGAGCGAAGCGAACAAGTGCGACAGCACTCAAACGAAGTTTGACAATAATTTGGTACATTTCAGATGATA
>JAISYB010000132.1 GCA_031270215.1 Streptococcaceae bacterium
TAGCTCGTTGAGCTTAAGTTCAATATAGCTATTGTCAGCATTGACATGAACAAAGCTTGGGAGTGTATATTGCTTACTGATAAACGACAGCACAGTAGCTGCGCCTAGGTTGAGTGTCCCAACAGAAATACTCTTAACCTTCAGTTGAATATTACCATTCTCCAATTTGTAGGGGTCAAAGTAAACGAATAATGGGACTTCAACACCAAGAAATTGGTATTTTCCCTCAAGAACAGCTTGGTCATTAAGGTAAAATTGATAGTTTAATTTTGCAGTCTGCTGCGTTTTTAAGTAGCTATTAATCAGCTTATTAATCTGTTCCTTATTGGTTGAAAGTGTTGCGACAACATCTCCCTTAGCCAAAGTAGCTGCTTTGCTCTTGGTGAGTGACGGTTCACGGTTTTCTATCACTCGCAAGGCAACAAATGTGCTCGTGCCAATGATTAGCCCGACTAAAATAAGAAAGGCAAGCTTCCAACGATTGATTTGATTGAGTTTTTTATTTGGTGTTTTCTTAATCTTTTGTCTTCTTTCCACGTTACCACTTATCCTTTGTTTGTTTGATTTCGCTCATGAAAGCATCTGCCATGATTTGATAGCCTGTATTGTTAGGATGAAAATGATCCTCCTCAAACAAGGCATCGTTTGCGACAACCGTTTGTCCGCTGTCTTGGCTAGTAACACCCTCGCTGCCATTAATCCCTCGATACAATAAGTCATTAATCGGGACAAAATAGCAATTATTTTCCTCGACAGTTGTCTGTGTTTTTTCATTCCAATCATCTACAACGTCCTGCATTGTTGTGATCTCTGGGAAGTTGAGATAAAACGGATTGTAGATACCTAGGACATAAATTGGAGCAGTCTGATTATAGCTGCGGATTAATGTCAAAAGCTCAGTCAAACGTTTTTGATATGCTGTGACTGGTTTCTTGAATGATTTAGCGGATAGATGGTCAAAATTTTCACGAATGACCTTCATCACATCATTTCCCCCAACGGTAATGGTGATTAACTCGGCTGTCTTGATTGATTTTTGCAATTTTTTTTGTGTCTTGATTCGCTTGATGATTTGGCTGCTGGTATTACCTGACACTCCGTAGTTGTCGCTTGTCACACGATAGTTGTAGGTAGCTTCTAAATCATTAGAAAGTATTGGAATAAAACCGCCTTGATTAGTCGTATCGCCGACGCCTTGAGTGAGCGAGTCCCCAATGGCGACATAGTTAAAAGCTTCAATCCGCTTGACAGTCAGAAAATCCTTTCTTGAAAGCTTCGTTCCAGCCTTGGGAATCAAAACAGTAAGTAAAGTAAAGCTAAGTAAAGCAACAATGAGGACAAAGCCCCATTCAATGCCCAATTTTTTTATTTTCATCAAATACCTCGCAATCTAATCGTACATGATTGACCACGCACCAGCACCAGTGTGGGTTGCGATAGTAGATCCGGTTGTTAAAACGGGAATTTCAAAGTTAACCTTGTCACTTAGCGATTCACGAAAATTCTCAGCAAGTGCTAAGCCGTCAGCATGTGAAATACCAAGATGAGTTATCTGTGAAAAGTCAACGCTATTTTGCCAATCGGCAAACCATTTGTTAAATGTCTTGACACCACGTCCCTTGCTAATTGGAATCAGCTTTCCGTCTTTGAACTCCATGACAATTTTGACGTTCAAAAAGCTAGAAACCACACCGGTCAGTCGACTGATTCTACCGCCCTTAACGAGATTATCCAGATTACTAATACCGATGAATAAACGTGTTCTCTGCTTAATTGCGGCAAGCTTATCTAGAATGTCTGCGATATCTTTTCCTTCCTGAACAAGCTTTGCGGCTGAAATGACTTGAAAGGCGAGTGCTTGATCGGTAAAGCCAGAGTCAATGACGGTAATATTGCCGTCAACAAGCTTGCTAGCTTGTCTTGCTGCCTCAACGGTGCCACTTAGAGCGTGTGAGATATGGATTGAGATAATCTCATATCCTGAATCAACATTTGCTTGATAGACCTCTACAAATTTACCAATCGGTGGCTGACTTGTTTTCGGCAATGTCTTTGCTTGTGCCATCATATTCATAAAGTCGTAGCCTGATACCTCCTCATCCTGATAGACAACACCATCAATCATAAATGACAGTGACACGACTGAGATATCTAAGCTTTCCAATAGTTCAGGTGCGATTGTGATTGATGAGTCGGTGATAATTTTTATCTTTGACATAGTTTTGCTCCCTTATCTAAAACACTAATATCCTTATTAGTAGTTTACCATATAAGCAACAAATACGCTGGTTTACTGAAAATAAAGGCGATTTTGATTTCGGAGCCATTGCTCCAACCTTTGAACTAGATGAAGTCACACCCAAATTATGGGCAGAGAGCCGAACAGACGAAAATGGGCAAGTCATTCTGGATAATAAACCTAGAAACTTCTACACCGATGAAATTATTAAGTTTGTTTTGCTGGGAAATCAGAAATAAAAGAAAGCAACAATGAATACAAAACCTTCATCAATTTGCTTTCACAACTCACCAGATATTTTATGCTAACGAAAAAGAATCAATTTTTGCATCACTTTCGAGATAGATAATTCTTTATTATGTAGTAAATAAGTAGACACGAAGCAAAAAAGATAGTAAACAATGATCCAAAAAATAATATTGGTACCTTGACCTTAGAAGGCAACAAGAAAATCGTCGTTATGATAACTGTAAGTACAAGAATGTACGGTGTTGCTTCTTTAATGGCCTGCTCTTTAACATCTATTTTCTCAGCTTCTTCTTTTAGCTCTTTCGTATTGTCTACAATAATGTCATCTGTAAAATAGTCTAGTTTTATATCAAAATACTTAGCAATTAAAACTATCGTATTTAGGTCGGGTAAAGAAATATTGTTCTCCCACCTCGAAACAGCTTGTCTTGAGATATTTAAATGATTCGCCAACTGTTGTTGAGATATATTTCTCTTCTTTCTTTCACTTTTTATTCGATCCCCAATTTTCAAAATAACAATCTCCTTTAAATATAGATATTTACTTATATAATAAGTTTCTTGATATAGAATGACAATGATAAATGGCATTTTGCAATGATAAATTACGTTATTGCTATCGATAATTGCTAGCATAGCAGTGATTTTATCGGTTAGAATTTACATGTACCAAAAATAAAAAAAAGAAAGAAGGATGCAACATGGAACAAATGAAACATGGAACAAAAAACAGGAGATTTTTCAAAGCAATTTTAGTTGCTTTGGTAACATGTTTATTTACAAATATTCTGTTACCAACAGTAAATACCTTTGCTTCAGAAAAAGATGATGTTTATCAAAAATTAGCTCAGATTGACCAAAAAGAATTTGAAAGGATTCTGGAGCAAATTACGGAGTATTCAGAGTATGATTACGCTAATAAAAAATGGATTTTAAATCATGATATTGTTACTGATGGAATCTTTACTGAACAACAATATCAAAATGCTGAAAAAGCTGGGCAAGAGTGGGAAAAGGTAGAAACCTTAGCAAATAAATCTAAAAAAGGTAGTATTGCTCCCCGAGTTCTTCCCGCTTTGTTGATTCTAGCCATTAAAGCTGTTGGTGTAATTGCCGGCGGAGCAGTTGTAAATGAAATAACTACAGCATTTACAAGGTGGGGTCTATCTGCTGGTTGTAAGAAGTTCAAAAAATTTGGACCTGTTAAATCATTCTGTCAAGCAAATGGCTACTTATAAAAAAGTTCTTTTATTATTACTTTTAACACCATTTATTTCAGCATGCAATACATCATCAACTAGCGCTAATCATAATAGTGCTCATACTTTAAATAGTTCTAAATTTGAAAAAACACTAGCTAAAAAAAAAATAGAACTCTATAAGCAGGTACTACAAAATGATACTGTTAAACAAATCAATTTATCTCAAATCAAAAAAATTACAGACACTACTCAAAATAATAGACTAATCTATTTTGGAAGACCTACTTGCTTGTATTGCAGGAAAGTAATAATAGAAAATGAAAAAGCCATAACACAATCGCCTATAAAAATATTGTATGTAGACACAGATTTGCTAACTTCCGAAGAGAAAAAGAAATTAGTTGATTTTCAAGTAACAGAAGTACCATCATTTATTGAAGTTTCCAATCATTTGGAGTTTACAAAAGTAGATATAGAAGAATTTGAAAGGAGAATTCATAATGAACAATAAAAAAACATGGCTATTACTTCTTCTCCCTCTATTTGCAACTATAATTTTCTATTTTATATCTAATAAGGAAATACAAGCTAGTATACTATTTTTTGGTACTCTTATACTAATTTGTTTAGTTGCAGGCGTGATAATAGCTTCTATTCTTAAATCTATTTTTAAAAACTTGTAACAAAAATCTGACTTAAAAGTCATTTTGAAGTCAAAAAATAAGCTGACCTGACTAGATTTTTTCTAGTTGGGTGGCTTTTTCAGTATTTTTCAAAAAATATTTGGGTTAACGCTCATTTTCCGATTGCTATCAGCTAGTCCTCGTCTAAATCACTTCCGATACTAAATGCCATTTCTTGTGCCGCTACTGAATTTACTGCGTAAATAAACGAATAATTTCTCTTGGCTTAAGGTCGCCTCAGCTACTTTTTTGTGCTATAATGGCGTTGACTTGCGGAGAACCTTTTGACGAATAAAGGAGGGTATATGTTAGAGAGTAAGGCTTACAAAATTGTTAATGAAGTGTTTAATGCGATAACTCATGGCATTGGTGCGCTACTGTCTATTTTAGGGCTTGTTTTATTACTATTAAAATCAACAAATGCTTTATCGGCGACAGCTTATGCATTATATGGCGCAACTTTGATTGCTTTGTTTTTGTGTTCGACACTTTTCCATAGCTTAATATTTACAAAGGCTAAGACGATCTTTCAGGTTTTTGACCATAGCTCGATTTATTTACTGATTGCAGGCACCTATACACCATACTGTTTGCTAAGCATAAAGGGCTGGCTGGGTTTGGTACTTTTAATAGTCATCTGGGTCTTGGCGATTTTGGGGATTGTTTATAAGTCAATTTTCTTGCCGAAGATGTCGAAAATCCCGAAAATTTCTACGGTTATCTATATTGTTATGGGTTGGCTATGTATTTTGATGGCTAAAC
>JAISYB010000160.1 GCA_031270215.1 Streptococcaceae bacterium
CAGCTTTATTTGGTCACATCTAAGCTTTTCAAAAAAAGTTACAGCAAGAAACTTATTTAGAAATAAATATAAAGCCTTAATGACTATTGTTGGAATCGCCGGAGCAAGTGCTTTAATTATCATGGGCTTAGGCATTAGGCAATCTATCTCAGAAATCATGAGCTTACAGTTTGGTGGCATAGCCAAATATGATGGCATGATGATTTACAATCCAAATCAAAAATTTACCCCAAAGCACCAGGACATCAAGAGCGCTTTAGATGTCCGGCTTGAGAGTTTACAGCTTAAAAATCCGGATGGTTATACAATTGATAAGCTTTCAGCGATTATTGCTAAAGACGGTGAGGACTTCAATAAATACCTCACCCTTGATAAATCACCAACTGATGACGGTGTTGTCATCACTAGTAAAATCGCCAGAATTTACCACGTAGAAGCAGGCGATTTCCTAACGCTCTATCGAAATGACGGAGTAGTTGCTGCCAAGGTAAAAGTGCTAGGTGTCACTCGCAACTATGTTGCGCATTATATTTACTTAACAAAGACTTATTACGAAAAGGTTTGGGGTGAAGATTTAACTGACAATACCTATCTCATCAAGCTTAAAGGTGGCATTAATGTTGATGAATTTTATCAAAAAAGCCTAGCAGACAAAGCGATCGTTCAAGTGGTGAGAACGGATAAGTTTAAAAAGATTTTTGATAAAATGCTAGCAGGTATGGACGGTTTAATTTTTGTCATCATTGCTGTTTCCGGCTTACTTGGCTTTGTTGTCCTTTACACATTAACCAATACCAATGTAGCAGAGCGTATTAGGGAGCTGTCAACCTTGAAAGTATTAGGCTTTTATCCTAACGAAGTATTAGGATATATCTTTAGAGAAACCTTTCTTTTAACTTTAGTCGGTATCTTCTTTGGTATCTTTCTAGGCATAAGTCTACACGATTACATTATGAGTATTCTATTACCAAACATTGTTCAGTCGCCACTTGGTGTTAGCTTAGAAAATATCGTCATCTCAACGATTTTAACACTCCTTTTCGCCTTAATCGTCCGCAGCTTAATGCGCCGAAAAATCAACCACGTAGATATGCTTGAGTCGCTTAAGAGTGTCAATTAATCCTTTCAGCTTTTACTTAAATAGGAGGCTGGGACATAAGTCGCACCTAGTTTAATGTTCGTGATTCAGTGCCGACTAGGAAAGCGAAATTTTTCCGAGAATTTGCCATCAATTTCCTAATTGCTACGTCGTTAAACGCTGAATCCCACCTTCTTCTGTTATCAACTTTTCGCATAGAGGACAAATTCCATTTTGTTTGACGCACCATCGATACAGCTTTTTGACGCACCATCGATACAGCCTTTTTGCAATTTTTTAAAATCGTGGTATAATTGAAATAGAAAAAGGCAGTGCGTCAACACTGCCCCTGTAGAAAACCATTAAAGATGGTTGGCATTTATTGGCGAAACCGCTCTACCTTTGCCGAGGTATAATGAGTGGTTTTTTTATTTATCCTTATTGTTGCGTTCAATTGTCAGCACCAAGATTGCAAAAGCAATCATTAGTGATAACGCATGGTACACGCTCATAAGTGCAAGTCCTTTCATTAGCCTACGGATCGATTACCGTGGACACACTTTGAGAAAATTTCTCATAGGCATCACGACCTTTCGATTGGATTTGCCAACCACCATTAATTTATCTACATTAAGATTATATCATATTTATAATTAATTAATAAACTAATTTTTGTGCGATATATTCAATAACGTTAACTGTAACCGCATTGCCCGCTTGTCTATACAATTGACTGTCAGAATTGACCTCTGCTGCTTTATCAAATGCTTCGTCAGGAAAATCGCCAATACTCCCTCGGTGTCAATTTTCTAATTTCTACATCGTTAAGCACCGCTGCCCCACCTTCTTGATTTTAAGTTTTTTCAACCCTAATTATTCACATCATAGATTAATGATTTTAGAGCACGAATGCGCAACTTCTAAATCATGAGTTACGATGATTACTGTTTTTCCTTTTTGATTTAATAGTTTTAACTCTTTTAAAATAATATCTCTATTCTTTTCGTCTAAAGAGCCTGTTGGTTCATCTGCCAGCACTAAATTACTAGGCTTTAGCAAGCACCTCGCAATCGATACTCTTTGTTGTTGTCCGCCGGAAAGTTCAAATACTTTATGATTTTCATAGCCTGACAATCCTACAGTATCTAAAACTTCTTTTATTTGCGCATTTTTTGCTTGCTTATCTTCTTTTACATACTTCTGCGCTAAGGATAAATTACTTGTCACAGTTTGATTATCAATCAAGGCGTAATTTTGGAAGATATAAGTGATATTTTCTCGAATAATCTTATTAGCTAAGCGACTATTGGGTTTGACATTTTGCTCATTGTCTAACTGATAAGTGCCGCTGTCAAAAGATTCAAGCAGACCTAGGATATTTAAAAGAGTAGATTTACCAGAGCCACTTTCTCCCATAATAGCAATCATTTCGCCATCTTCAATCGTAATGTTTAGATTGTCCAGCACAACTTTTTCGCCATATTTTTTGACAATATTTTCCAGTTTAAACATAATTTACTCCCCCTTAAGAACTGAAACCAGATTTTTATTTTCCTGATAAGACAAGATGGAAACGCAGATGAATAAATCTAAAATAATCAATACAGCCCCTATCGCTAAGCCTAGGATTGATTGAACGTAAATCGTCGCAACTAATATTTGAACGAAATAGGTTATCGACCACGCGAAAATGATTCCCTTATACCTATCCAACAATTTCAAGCCTAATAATCGCTTAACAGACAATAGCATTTTGTTTGTCATAAAATACAGCAGACAGACAAAGGCTGAAACAATTAATGACAGTGAAAATATAATCAGTAGCAAGCTGGACATAAATGTTAAAGCTAATTTTGAAGAATCTGTATTTGTATTAAGAATTGAACTAATTGTTGAAAACTTAAGTGTGATGCCTGTCATTGCTTCTGACTTTAGCTGTTCCGAAATATAATCACGGTTTTTTTGAGTGTTTGCTACTCTGATTGGACTGTTGACCCCCGTACTTAATAATCGGCTCTTGCTGAAGTAATCTAAGTGGTCAGTAGAAATCACTTCATAGATGGGCGTCTTAAAGGTTACTAAATCATTGTTCCAAAAGACGTTTGCAGCGGTGCTTTTCTTATTTTTATAGAAATGAAGTGTGACCGGCGTATCTTCTAACGTGTTCCTCTCTTGCTCTTGCTCGCTCAGATTTGCGTAGGCATGCATCTGACAAAGCTTTGTTAGCTTTGCCTTTTCATTTTGATAAGTATTAGGTACCAAAAAAATGTTTTTACCATTAATATTAGAAATCGATAGCGAAATACTGTTCAAATAATTTTTATTAACACTAACAATTTCGTAATTATCATCTGCGGTAAATGTTTCGCTTGAATTGTATCGCGATAAATTTCTAATCGGATTTTCAATTACTCCCGTAAAGAAAAAAGCATTACTATTTTTTTCTAAATTAGAAAAAAATACTGCCGTCCGCTCCTCGTTTTTACCATTATTTAATTCAAAATTTTTAAAGGCTTCATCAGTGGAGTACCCCCCGTGTTCAACCGTTAAAAACGACCCTTCTTTAGCTGCTTTTTGATAAATTTCATTTGCTTTTGAAATCTCACGAATACTAGCTAAGCAACCCATTAATAAAACGGTTGTAAAAACAATCATGACTGTTTTTAAAAAAGACATCGCCCCAATACCTAAGGTGAATTTTTGCGAATTCTTAACAAGGCTGACAATGGTTATTACTCTTATCAAAGAGTAGGCTAATAAAACTGCAGCAGATAGCAGGATTAAAATCATCGATTGTGCGGCAGCTAGAAAGAGCAAAAAATTGTGCGGTATATAGCTAAAATAAAGGCTGACAAAAATATCAAAGATAAATGCAACGCTGATCGTTACTAAATAGGGTAATAAAAATAATTTTTTAAAAACATCCTTGGTTTTAAAGCCGCATAATTTCCATACACCGATACTTTTGATTTGCGAGATTGGAATGGAAATAACACTTAATAATGTTAAGAGCGCCAAGATACAAAAGATGCCGAAATAAATCAAAAAATCTCTATTGATGTATTCTTTTTTGGACTGCATTTTGGGGGTTTGCAAGTCTTCCACAGATGTCCCAAAGAAATCAGCCAATTCATCTAAGAGATTTTCTTTTTCTGCTAGCTTCAAAGGAATAATATTATAGATGCCATTTGCCGATTTGTCATTACTCTTAAAATACTCTTGTAGACTTTGTAATTGAATAACGGAACTGGAGTTAAAAGAAGGAATCATTTTGGTTGTCCGACTTGTTTTATCTGAGCTGTAAATCGTATTGCTCTGATTAAATAGCGAAAATGAGTGACTGTCTTGAAAAAAGCTTTGAAACGGAAATGTCGCTTCATTTGCAATCACAGATTTTACAACCTTATTTTCTGAAACATCTGTTCTCACGATCGTTACTTTTCTTTCATCAGATAATTTTTGGAAGAAAAAAAGCAGCTTATCTGCTGTTTCAGCTGTATTTGAAACAT
>JAISYB010000172.1 GCA_031270215.1 Streptococcaceae bacterium
TAAAAATCAAGGGAGAGAGCGAGCTAGTGTAGCTATCTTTCCTTTTTTCTTTGAAATTTCCTCTTGAATTCACAATACTATTGGTTAAGATTCTTCTAACTAAAATTCCGACACACACATTACTAGTTTAAGGTTGGATAATTTAATTAGTAATGTTTATAATATTTCTAGGGAACGAAGTAAGCTTTTGATTGATCGGGGGAAAGTGAAATTGAATTTTCAGCCGATTGATAAGGTAATCCAAGAGCTTGGTGCTTCCGACTTGGTTTCTGTCAGAGGATATGGACGATTTAAGTTAAAAGCGCTCAGTGGTTTCTCTAAAAAAGGTAGAATAAAGGTTGTCGTAGATGTTATTGAAAAAAGATAAGGAGTAGTAGATGAACTTAAGCCCATTAGATATTCAAAACAAAACTTTTTCAACTAAAATGCGTGGTTATAGCCAAGATGAGGTTGATGATTTCTTAGATGTTATCGTTAGAGAATATGAAGAATTGCAAACAAAAAATCGTGAGTTGGAAAAACAGGTTAAGGTAACTAACGAGAAATTAGAATACTTCAATGATTTGAAAAACACATTGAATCAATCAATTATCGTAGCGCAGGATACGGCAGAAAAGGTTAAGCTTGGTGCTTCAACCGAGGCTGAAACATTACTCAATAGTGCGCAAAAGAAATCAGATGAGCTATTAAGTAGTGCCAGACGACAGGCTAATGAAATATTATCAGAATCACATGCAAAAGGTTCAGATATTATGGCGCGTTCTGTTGAAGATGCGAAAAAATTGGCAATTGAAACAGACGAGTTGAAAAAACAAACGAAGGTTTTCCATCAACGCTTAGCTTTAATGTTAGAAGCACAGCTGGAGCAGGTAAAATCTAGCGAATGGGATGCCATTTTACAGCCGTTTTCAAGCTCAATTCCAGATGCAGCCCCTACATTTAAAGAAGTGGTTGCTGATGTTTTAGAAAATGAACAGAAATTTCATGAAGCACCGGTGGAGGTCGCTTCAACTGATGAGGATAGCTTAACAGAAGTAGATGAAGACAATAAAGAGGTAGTAGAAAGTGATACAGCTGCCGAATAATCGTTAGAACAAGATCAATGCTTGACAGTCAAAGCGAGTAGCGTCGGTGAAAGGCTACATTTCCTCAAGCATTAATTATCACCTAACGTAGATTGCAAGAGTACTTGTCGGGTAATGACGTTATCCATTAGAGGTGATTGATTTTAATCACAAATTAGGGTGGTACCACGACTTTCTTCGTCCCTTGAAGAAGGTCTTTTTTTATTGTAAATAATTTAGTAAAAATATAGAAAGAGGTTGATATCTTGAAAATGAAAGACACGCTGCAACTTGGGAAAACTGCTTTTCCAATGCGCGCTAATTTACCAAACCGAGAAGAAAATTGGCAAAAGGCATGGGAGGAGAATCATGTCTATCAGCTAAGACAAAAAATTAATGAGGATAAGCCGCTATTTGTCCTGCATGACGGGCCACCCTATGCGAATGGAAATATTCATTTGGGACATTCTTTAAATAAAATCACCAAAGATATTATCATTCGTTCAAAATCAATGTCTGGTTTTAAAACGCCATATGTTCCAGGTTGGGATACGCATGGCTTACCCATTGAGCAGGTTTTAACGAATAAAGGCGTTAAACGTAAGGAAATGAATTTGGTTGATTATCTGGAGGAATGTCGCAAGTATGCACTTTCTCAAGTTGATAAGCAGCGCCAAGACTTCAAGCGACTTGGGGTAGCGGGCGTTTGGGATAAGCCGTACATCACCTTGGATCCAGCCTATGAAGCAGCCCAAATTCGTGTTTTTGGTAAAATGGCAGAAAAGGGCTATATCTACAAAGGCTTAAAGCCAATCTACTGGTCACCAAGCTCAGAGAGCTCGCTTGCCGAAGCAGAAATTGAATATAAGGATATTGAAAGTCCGTCACTTTATATCGCCTTTAAGGTGGTTGATGGCAAGGGCTTGCTGGATAACGATACTTCATTTGTCATTTGGACAACGACAGCATGGACATTACCTGCGAACCTAGGAATTTTTGTTAATCCAGACTTTGACTACGCTCAGGTAGTTGTAAATGGGCAAAAATATGTTGTAGCGCAATCAATGCTGGAACAAATCAAAGCCGCAGTTGGCTGGGAAGAGGTCGAGATTTTACAAACACTTAAGGGAAGTGATTTGGAATATATGACTGCGCGGCACCCTTTCTATGACAGAACCTCACTTGTAATGTGTGGCGATTATGTGTCTGATGAATCGGGGACAGGACTTGTCCATACTGCACCGGGGCATGGGGAGGATGACTTCATCTACTCACGCAAATACAATCTAGGTGTGCTCTCGCCGGTTGATGAGCGCGGTATCTTTACCGCTGAAGCAGCAGGCTTTGAAGGTGAATTTTATGAAAAAGCAACGCATAAGATTATTGAATTATTGAAGGAAAATGGGGCGCTAATCCATGCTTCTTACTTTACGCACAGCTATCCGCATGATTGGCGGACGAAGAAGCCAGTGATTTACCGAGCAACAGCGCAATGGTTTGCTTCGATTGACAAATTTAGAGCAGAAATCTTAGAGGCAGTTGACCAAGTAGATTGGATTATTCCTTGGGGTAAGACACGGCTGCATAATATGATTCGTGACCGTGGTGACTGGGTCATCTCACGCCAGCGTGCATGGGGCGTGCCATTACCTATTTTCTATGCTGAAAATGGTGAAGCAATCATTACGCCAGAAACGATTGAGCATGTTGCAGAATTATTTAAAGTGCATGGCTCAAGAATTTGGTTTGAAAAATCAGTTAAGGAGTTATTACCAGCAGGATTTACCCACCCTGCCAGTCCAAATGGAGAATTTACCAAGGAAAAAGACATCATGGACGTTTGGTTTGATTCCGGTTCCTCCCATGAAGCAGTTTTGAGAACTCGTGAGGAGCTCGCTTTTCCGGCTGATTTGTATTTAGAGGGAAGCGATCAATATCGTGGCTGGTTTAATTCATCAATCACGACATCAGTAGCAATCAACGGTGTTGCACCGTATAAAGCAGTCCTTTCACAAGGCTTTGTCCTTGATGGTGAGGGGCGCAAGATGAGTAAATCGCTTGGGAATACGATTTTACCAGACAAGGTTGTTAAGCAGTTTGGGGCAGATATTCTGCGCTTATGGGTAATATCAGTCGATACTGAGGCAGATGTTCGCGTTTCAAACGAAATCTTATCTCAGGTTGCTGAAACTTATCGTAAGATTAGAAATACTTTGCGTTTCTTGATTGCTAATACGAGTGATTTCAACCCAGAGACTCATGCAGTTACTTATCAAGATTTGCGTTCGGTTGATAAATTCTTAATGGTTCGACTCAATCAAACAATTCAGGCAATCAAGTCTGCCTACCAAGCCTATGATTTTATGACGATTTACAAGACAGTGATGAACTTTTTAACAACGGAGGTGTCCGCATTTTATCTTGATTTTGCAAAAGATGTGGTTTATATTGAATCAGAAAATGACGATAAACGCCGAGCAATGCAAACTGTTTTCTATGAAATCTTAGTGGCTGTAACGAAGCTTTTGACGCCAGTTATTCCACATACTGCTGAGGAGATTTGGGCTGAATTAAAGGAAGAGGAAGCTTATGCGCAACTTTCTGAATTTCCAAATGCACAAAGCTTCCCAGATGAAGCAGAGCTGTTAGCGGAGTGGTCAAGCTTTTTAGAATTTAGGGATAAGGTTTTGAAAGCACTAGAGGTGGCACGTAATGAGAAATTAATCGGTAAATCGCTTGAAGCAAGGGTTACGATTTTCCCAAGTGAGCCTTTAAAGGTTTTATTAACCACGCTCAATGAAGATATCGCACAGCTTTTGATTGTTTCTGACTTTGTCATTTCTAAGGAGGTGGCACCAGAAGGCGTGCAGCACTTTGATGATGTCGCAATCTTAGTGACACGTGCGACAGGAGAAGTCTGCGTACGTTGTCGCAGAGTGGATGAAACTGTGGGTCAAAACGAAAATGCGCAACTGAAGGATGTTTGCGCACATTGTGCAGAAATCTTGATTAATCATTATCCAGAAGCCATAGCTGAGGGATTTGAGTAAAAATAAGCTATTGGCGTTTTACCTAATTACATAAACGCAACAATTTCGCAATCAAACGAAGAGGCAATTGAGCTTGTTCGTTTTTTTGACGTTTAAATAATTAATATCTAGCTTACTTCAAGGTAAAATCGCAATAACACAATAATTTTCTATTTTTTCAGAAAAAACTATACTTTCTCATATGAATATGTTATTTTATTGTTATATTAATAATTAATGTGTAAAATAAGGAATTAGTTGTTGATGTAAAACAAATAAATTGTTTGCTTCAATGGTTTTGGAATTATTTAATAAAATGATTATTGATGAAAGGATTTAAGAGATTTAAAGAAAATACTAAAAGTCAGCGTGGAGTTTTCAAAAATTGCTGAAGAAAGCGAAGTTTTCGGATTAATTAACAGATGATTTTGTCATTTGTGTTGACAGGAGGGGTTGTCATGTTTATCATTT
>JAISYB010000016.1 GCA_031270215.1 Streptococcaceae bacterium
TAAAAATCAAGGGAGAGAGCGAGCTAGTGTAGCTATCTTTCCTTTTTTCTTTGAAATTTCCTCTTGAATTCACAATACTATTGGTTAAGATTCTTCTAACTAAAATTCCGACACACACAAAATGGTCGTAAGACTTGCAAAAATTCTTGAAATGAGCTATCGTTTAATACGTAGAGGTTATTTTTTTATTTCACATGGGGCATTTTTTGAATGCTGGGGCGAAAACCAACAGAGGTTGAAGTGATGAAGCAAGAGGAATTATTTGAAGCATTAGTGCCAGATATGATGGATACCTTGGAGAGACGATTTCGGATCTTAAGGCAAATCTACTGGATGCAGCCGGTCGGTAGGCGCAGCTTGATTGAAGCAATGGGAATGACTGAGCGTTTATTACGTTCGGAAACCGAAACATTGCGTGAGCTTGACTTAATCGATATTTCAAGAAGCGGAATGACTTTGACTGAACGTGCGACACGCTTATTTTCATCGATGGCTAATTTGATGAATCAGCTTTATTCAATGCGTGAAATTGAAAAAGAATTGAAACAGCTTTTTGGCAATCAGCGAGTGCTTGTTTTGCCGGGAAATTCGGATAATCAGCCGAAAATCATCGCAGAGCTTGCTAGGACACTTGCCAAGGCATTGAACGAGTGTCTGCCTAAGGGAGAAAATATTATTGCAGTGATGGGTGGTTCGACAATGTCGGCAGTAGCTGAAAATATGCAATCACTTGAGAGCAATATGCGGCATAATATTTTTGTACCAGCCAGAGGCGGCATTGGCGAAACAATCAGTTTGCAGGCTAATAGTGTTGCTGCTGTTATGGCAAAAAACGCAGGCGGCACACACAGGGTTTTGTACGTGCCAGAGCAAGTGAGTAAAGCAACGTATGATTTACTCATCGAAGAGCCGGCAATCCTTGATGTTTTACGATTGATTGAAAAATCTGATTGTGTTTTGCATAGCATTGGTCGTGCGATTTACATGGCAAAACGTCGAAACATGACTGAAACAGAAATTTTAAAACTGCGAAATCTAGGTGCAGTTGCTGAAAGTTTTGGTTATTTTTTCGATCAAAATGGAGAAATAGTTTACAAAGTTCCACGTATTGGTATACAATTGGAGCAGTTGGTGAAAATTCCAACTATCATGGCGATTGCTAGCGGTAAAAGAAAAGCAGTTGCTGTTAAAGCTTACATGAAAAATGCGCCGAAGCAAACTTGGTTGATTACTGACGAAGCATGTGCGAAAGCAATTTTGTGTAGGGATTAAAGTTGATTTAAAAGGGGTCTTCCCTTTTATAATAAAAAATTTTGATTTTCATAAGGAGGAAATCTAAAAATGACAGTTAAAGTTGGTATTAATGGTTTCGGTCGTATCGGACGTTTAGCACTTCGTCGTATCGAAGAAGTTGAAGGTGTTGAGGTTGTTGCAATCAACGATTTAACAGACGCTAAAATGTTAGCTCATTTGTTAAAATACGATACTACTCAAGGTCGTTTTAATGGGACTGTTGAGCTTGCTGAAAATGCTTTTATCGTTAACGGTAAAAAAATTGCAGTTTCTAGCGAACGCAACCCAGAAAACATTGGTTGGGACAAATATGATGTTGATGTTGTTTTAGAAGCGACTGGTTTCTTTGCTTCAAAAGAAAAAGCTGAACTTCACATTAAAGGTGGCGCTAAGAAAGTTGTTATTACAGCTCCTGGCGGAAACGACGTTAAGACAGTTGTTTACAACACAAACCATGAAATCTTAGACGGAACTGAAACAGTTATCTCAGGTGCTTCATGTACAACTAACTGTTTAGCACCAATGGCTGATTTCTTGAATAAAGACTTCGGTATTGTTGGTGGTACAATGACTACAATTCACGCATACACTGGTGACCAAATGACTCTTGACGGGCCTCACCCTGGTGGTGATTTACGTCGTGCGCGTGCTGCTGCAGCAAACATCGTGCCTAACTCAACTGGTGCTGCAAAAGCAATCGGTTTAGTTATCCCTGCTTTAAACGGTAAACTTGATGGTGGTGCTCAACGTGTGCCAGTTCCAACAGGTTCATTAACTGAATTAGTTTCAGTTCTTGAAAAAGAAGTTACTGTAGAAGAAGTTAACGCTGCTGCAAAAGCTGCTTCAAACGAAAGCTTTGGTTACAATGAAGATCAAATCGTATCTAGCGATATCGTTGGTATGGCTTACGGTTCATTATTCGATGCAACTCAAACTAAAATCGTTAAAGCTGGCGACAAGCAATTAGTTAAAACTGTATCTTGGTACGACAATGAGATGTCTTATACAGCTCAATTAATCCGTACTTTAGCTTACTTTGCTAAATTAATTAAATAATAATTTTATTGATTAATAGCTGCACAAAGAAAAGCGGGGAAGCGTGTCGCTTCTTCGCTTTTTGAGTTGTCAGAAGGCAACACAGCCTTGAAAGCTCGTGATGAATTACGACTAGGCTTTTAGAGGTTCAATGTTTCTCACAAAGTGTGATAAAAACTTAACTGCAAGAGCAGATATAGTCTATTGAAATATGATATAATACAGTAATAAGTCGGGATAAGTATGCCGACTATAATATTAGGTGTCGCAAGTCCGAATGGTCGCAACGAAAATTTGTCAATGTGAGCACTGAACAGCCTATCTGAGTTGAGTAAGGCAGCAGTTTGAGGTATCTCTAGTGGAATACTAGAAGTTAGCCGCAAAAAACCTTAATCAAAGCTCGTAAAGGTTAGACACTTAGAACCTTGGACTTTCAAGCCCGAGAGTATTCAGGTAAAAATGTGATGTAAATTCAAAAGGAGGAATTTTAGAACAATGGCGAAATTAACTGTCAAAGACGTTGACTTGAAAGGTAAGAAAGTTTTAGTCCGTGTTGATTTTAACGTACCTTTGAAGGACGGCGTGATTACAAACGATAACCGTATCACAGCAGCTCTTCCAACAATTAAATATATTTTAGAACAGGGTGGACGTGCGATTTTATTCTCTCACTTAGGACGTGTGAAAGAAGAAACTGACAAGGCTGGCAAATCACTTGCACCAGTTGCAGCTGCATTAGGCGAAAAATTAGCTCAAGAGGTTATCTTCGTACCTGAAACACGTGGGGCAAAGTTAGAAGCTGCAATTAATGAATTAAAAGACGGAGAAGTCCTATTAGTAGAAAACACTCGTTTTGAAGATGTTGACGGCAAGAAAGAATCTAAAAATGATCCAGAATTAGGGAAATACTGGGCATCCCTTGGAGATGGCATCTTTGTCAATGATGCATTTGGTACTGCACACCGTGCACATGCTTCAAATGTCGGTATCTCATCAAATGTTTCAAAAGCAGTTGCTGGTTTCTTATTAGAAAATGAAATTAAATTTATCAAAGATGCAGTAGATACACCGGTTCGTCCATTTGTGGCAATCTTAGGTGGTTCAAAAGTATCTGATAAAATCGGCGTAATCGAAAACCTATTAGCTAAGGCTGACAAAGTTATTATCGGTGGTGGTATGACTTATACTTTCTACAAAGCACAAGGAATTGAAATCGGTAATTCCTTAGTTGAAGAAGATAAGGTTGAATTAGCAAAGGATATTATTGCTAAAGGTGGCGATAAATTAATCTTACCAGTTGATTCTAAAGAAGCTAATGCTTTTGCTGGTTACACTGATGTCAAAGACACTGTTGATGAAGCAGTAGATGCAGGTTATCTTGGTTTAGACATTGGTCCTAAATCAATTGAAAAATTTGCTAAGGAAATTGAAGGAGCAAAAACGGTCGTTTGGAATGGACCAATGGGTGTTTTTGAAAATCCTGATTTCCAAGCCGGAACAATCGGTGTAATGGACGCAATTGCAGCACAGGCTGGTGCAACTTCAATCATCGGTGGTGGCGATTCAGCAGCGGCAGCAATCAATTTAGGTCGTGCAGATAAATTCTCATGGATCTCAACGGGTGGCGGTGCTTCAATGGAATTGCTAGAAGGTAAAGATTTACCAGGTTTAACCGCACTTACAGAGCGTTAAACTCATTTTTAGCCACCAGTTGATTAGGCTCCGAAAAATGCTTGCATTTTTTGGAAAAAGGAACAAACCCGAAATGAATGCTAAACAGCGATTTATCGCTGTTTGATGAATGTAGGGATTTGTGACGAGGCGGTGCTTCAATGGAACTAATTAGAAGGTAAAGCCTTACCAGGCTTAACAGCTTTAACAGACAAATAAAAAATAGAGGTGTAAATATGTCACGTAAACCAATCATTGCAGGAAACTGGAAAATGAATAAAACCTTAGCTGAAGCTATTGATTTTGCTAAAGCAGTTAAATCTGCTGTTCCGGCAGATAGCATTTTGGATTCAGTTATTGGCTCTCCTGCCTTATTCTTAGCGCCATTAGCTGAAGAATTAAAAGGTTCAAATCTTAAATTAGCTGCTCAAAACAGCTATTTTGAAAATGCCGGTGCTTACACTGGCGAAAATTCACCAGCAGCAATTGCTGATTTAGGTATTGATTACATCATTATCGGACATAGCGAACGCCGCGAGTATCAACATGAAACAGATGAAGAAATCAACAAAAAAGCTAAAGCGATTATTGCAAATGGTGTGACGCCAATCATCTGTTGTGGCGAAACGCTTGAAACCTATGAAGCCGGCAAAACAGCTGAATGGGTGGAAGGACAAATTACCGCAGCGTTGAAAGATTTAACCCCTGAGCAAGTATCAAGCTTAGTGATTGCTTATGAACCAATCTGGGCAATCGGTACAGGGAAATCGGCGACATCAACAACGGCAGATGAAACCTGTGGTGTTGTGCGCCAAACTGTCGAAAAGCTTTATGGCAAATCTGTTTCAGAAGCTGTTCGCGTTCAATACGGTGGCTCAGTTAAACCTGAAAACATTGCGGAATATATGTCAAAGGAAAACATTGACGGCGCTTTAGTTGGCGGCGCATCGCTTGCGGCTGACTCGTTTCTTGCGTTACTTGAAGCTGTACAAACACAGCAGGTAGCTAAATAATTTGTCAGAAAATTTGCTGAAATGACAGAAAAACTTTGAAATTTTCGGCAAAAAGTTATAAAATGAAAGTGGTTTTAAGGGATGCACCCTTAATATAAAAAACTCAAAGGAGAGAATTTACAACATGTCAATTATTACTGATATTTACGCTCGCGAAGTACTTGATTCACGTGGTAATCCAACAATCGAAGTAGAGGTTTATACAGAATCAGGTGCCTTTGGTCGTGGTATGGTACCTTCTGGTGCATCAACTGGGGAATATGAAGCAGTTGAATTGCGTGATGGCGACAAATCTCGTTACGGTGGCAAAGGTGTCGAAAAAGCTGTTGCTAATGTTAACGATATTATCGCAGACGCAATCATTGGTTATGATGTTCGTGACCAACAAGCAATCGACCGCGCAATGATCGCTTTAGATGGCACACCTAACAAAGGAAAATTAGGTGCGAACGCTATTCTTGGTGTATCTATTGCCGTTGCACGTGCTGCAGCAGACTACTTAGAAGTACCTTTGTATCATTACTTAGGTGGATTTAACACTAAAGTATTACCAACGCCAATGATGAATATCATTAATGGTGGTTCACACGCTGACAACTCAATTGATTTCCAAGAATTCATGATTATGCCAGTTGGTGCGCCAACATTTAAGGAAGCACTACGTTACGGCGCTGAAGTATTCCATGCATTAGCTTCTATTTTAAAAGCGCGTGGTTTAGCAACTTCAGTTGGTGACGAAGGTGGATTCGCTCCTAACTTAGGTTCAAACGAAGAAGGCTTTGAAGTAATCGTTGAAGCAATCGAAAAAGCTGGCTATGTTCCAGGTAAAGACATCGTTCTTGCTATGGACGCTGCTTCTTCTGAATTCTACGATAAAGAAAAGGGTGTTTATGTATTAGCTGATTCAGGCGAAGGCGAAAAGACTACAGAAGAAATGATTGCTTTCTACGAAGAATTAGTTTCTAAATACCCAATCATCTCTATCGAAGATGCTTTGGACGAAAATGACTGGGACGGCTTCAAGAAGCTTACAGATGCTTTAGGCGACAAGGTTCAGTTAGTCGGAGACGATTTATTTGTAACGAATACTGCTAAGCTTGCTGAAGGTATCGAAAAAGGGATTGCTAATTCAATCCTAATCAAAGTGAACCAAATCGGTACTTTGACTGAAACTTTTGAAGCAATCGAAATGGCTAAAGAAGCTGGTTATACGGCAGTCGTTTCTCACCATTCTGGTGAAACAGAGGATTCTACAATTTCTGATATTGCTGTTGCAACAAATGCTGGACAAATCAAGACTGGTTCTCTTTCACGTACTGACCGTATTGCAAAATACAACCAATTACTACGTATCGAAGACCAATTAGGCGAAGTTGCAGAGTACAAAGGATTGAAATCTTTCTACAACATCAAGGACACTTCTCGTTTCTAAGCCAAACACTTAGGAAAATACTAAGTAGAGTTTACCAACGGCTCGAGCAATTGCTCGGGCTTTTTTTACTTTTGGGTCAGCCGCATTTTCTATTGATTGACACAAAATATTTTGCGCTTTTTTTAATTATAGATTTTTATTAAGTTTTTTATGCGGGCAGTGTTCTCAATGGTAATTTCGGCGGCTACGAACGTGTCTATGATAACCAGCCTGTCCGCCCTGCTTTGTGGATTAAGTTAGGTAATTAAGGTAGGCAACACTAAAAAGCTGAGACGGCTTGTTTTGACAACTGCGAGCGGTAGCTGTCTCATTTTTGAGATAAAGGAAACTTACGACTTTAGTCGCTAGTTGACTTATCGGAAAAAATAGAAAGGTCGGGAGATTATCGCCTAACGCTCGAAGCTAGATTATCTAAAAATAGTAAAGGCGTACTTTGCCTGTCTATTTTTCAGATTATGCCGAACTTTCCTAGCCTGTAAAGTTCGGCGAATCTAACACTCAAGCAGGAAATCTGAAACCCCCGCAACCGTTTCGGTCGCGGGGGTTATTTATACGAATAAATGCACTGTCGACTAGTCGGCACTGCTTGTTCCTCGTAAATCACGAAGATTAAACTAGGTTCAAACTTTGTTCCAGCCTACAACCTAATCAGTTAAAAATGGAAATACTTGTGGAAATTCAACTAAATTCTCAGACCCAAAACTGATGTTTTGTAGTTTGAAATTCCAGCTCGTAGTTTTTGGGAGGTGCGTGCTCGCCGTCAGCCTGCAGATATTCTGGATGAAGCAGCTTAATCAGCAAGTAGCTCGTTTTTAGATGAACGATATCAGGGTGGCTCATCTGCTTTTTGGTAACGATTAGGACTAATAGATAAAGCAGCTTGATAATCGAGTAGCGCTTGATTAAGATAACGTCGATTTTGTCACTGTGAACACTGGCATCAGGCCAAATGGGAATGCCGCCACCAAAGAATGGGTGATTGGTAACCGTCAGTAAAAATGCATTTTCGACTTTCATTGTATAGTCATCTGTAGAGATTTTGACAGGGAAAGCATTCTTCTGAAACAATAGCTTAAACAGAGTTAAAATATAAGAAAATTTCCCTAAATGCAGCCTGTTGAGCTGCTTTTTTGATTTGGATTGATTATTTGTCGCAACGATTTCAGCGTCAAGTCCGATACCGACATTATTAAGTGCCAGCTTTTCTTGCTGATTGATTCGATACCGAATGATATGAAGCGTAGTTCCGTTGCTTACTTCAAAGCGTGCCAATGCTTCTAAGGGATCGGCTGAAAGGTTGATTCCTCTAGCGAAGTCATTGCCCGTTCCTGCTGGAATGTATCCAATTGTCACATCACTGGTTACTTGTAAAACATTGGATAAAGTGCCATCGCCGCCGATAACAAGTAGTCGGTCGTCATCTGCTAGTTTTTCTCTAATTTCTCGGGCAAAAATCTGTT
>JAISYB010000025.1 GCA_031270215.1 Streptococcaceae bacterium
ATGCCCACAATTCCTAATTGCTACGTCATTAAACGTTGCTGCCCCACCTTCCTAAATAATTTGTTTAAAATCTATAATCCTGCTGTAAAATCGTATAATGGAAATCTGCGTGTCAAGGCAAGCACTTCCGACTTAACCTCAGCTAAGACTGCGGCATCATCTTTATTTTTTAACACCTTGACAATCAATTCCGCCACCTTACGTGCTTCTTCTTCCTTAAAACCGCGCGAGGTAATCGCTGGTGTTCCTACTCTAATACCGCTTGTTTTAAATGGCGATAAAGTTTCAAACGGAATTGAGTTTTTATTTAAGGTAATATTAACTTCATCTAATAAATTCTGCGCTTCCTTACCATTGATATTTAAATCAGTGACCTGAACAAGCAGTAAATGATTTTCTGTCCCACCGCTAACTAGACGCAATCCGCTTTCTTGATTAAAGATTTCCGCCATCGCCTGCGCATTTTTAATCACTTGTGCTTGATATGTCTTAAAAGCCGGATCAAGCGCTTCTTTAAACGCAACCGCCTTACCCGCTATAACATGCTCTAACGGCCCACCTTGGATACCTGGGAAAATGTTTGAATTAATCTTTTTCGCCAAATCTTCATCATTAGTCAAAATCAATCCACCACGAGGTCCACGCAAGGTTTTATGCGTCGTTGTTGTCGTAATATCTGCATATGGTACAGGCGTTGGATGAAGTCCTGCTGCAACCAAGCCTGCGATATGTGCCATATCAACCATTAGCTTGGCACCGACTGCATCAGCAATTTCACGAAATTTAGCAAAGTCAATCAATTGTGAATATGCTGATGCACCAGCAACAATCAATTTCGGCTGATGTAGCTTCGCTAATCTAAGAATTTCATCATAATCCAGTTTTTCTGTTTCTTGATTGACACTATAGCTGACGAAGTTATAAGTTTTTCCGGAAAAATTAACCGCTGCGCCATGCGTTAAATGTCCGCCAGCGGATAAATCCATTCCCAAAATCGTATCACCAAAATCAATCAATGACAGATAAGCTGCCGCATTAGCTTGCGAGCCAGAATGTGGCTGAACATTGGCAAATTTTGCGCCAAACAATGCTTTCGCACGCTCAATCGCTAATGTTTCAACAACATCAACACATTCTGTTCCGCCGTAGTAACGCTTTCCGGGATAACCCTCTGCATATTTATTAGTTAAAACAGAGCCTTGAGCTGCCAGAACTGCCTTACTGACGACATTTTCAGAAGCGATTAATTCAAGATTATGCTCCTGACGCCTTTCTTCGCTATGAACAGCCTCCCAAAGCTCCTGATCATACGCTTCATAATTTTCTTTATCAAAAATCATTTATTGCCACACTCCTTCTAGTTATCATTGACCGCTACATCGTCCTTTTCTCTTGCCAGTCGCAATTTGCGATTAGGGTTATATTTATCAAACAATGCTTCAATCTTCTCTATCGTCCACGCATCAGAGCTAACAACAAAGTTGCCGTCTTTATCGCGATTAGAGATAATCCTAAACTCTCCCAAACAACTCACCTCACTTTTAGCGCAATGCCTTACTGCCAATATCATGTCGATAGAAAAATCCATCGAATTTTACTTGGTCTATTTCAGTGTATAGCTCCTCTTGTGCTTTTGCAATGGTTTTGGCACTTCGTGCAAATAATAAAACACGACCACCGTTTGACACTAACTGTCCTGCTACTTCTTTGACACCTGCGTAATAAATTTCTGAAGTGATTTGACTTAAATCAGGCAGAGGAATCTCATTTTGATAGTCTTCCGGATAACCATTACTTGCAACAACTACGCCAAGTGTCACACCATCAGCCTCCCAAGTAATCTCTGGTGTACGATTATCTAACAAATCATCAATAATTTGCGCAAAGTCACTCGTTAGCCTTGGTAAGACGACCTGTGTTTCCGGATCACCAAAGCGTGCATTAAACTCAATGACCTTGGGTCCTGTTTCAGTCAAGATTAATCCCGCATAGAGAATCCCAGTAAACGAGCGCCCTTCCTCAATCATTGCTTCAACCGTTGGCTTGACAATTGTTTCAACTGCATCATCAACAACTGACTGTGCAATATGTGCTACAGGTGCATATGCGCCCATACCACCTGTGTTAGATCCCTTATCATCATCAAAGGCGCGCTTATGGTCTTGTGCGATAATCATCGGATAAAACTGGTCGTCCTTGACGAAATTAAGTAATGAAAATTCTTCCCCCACTAGAAATTCTTCAATGACAACTCGTGCACCACTTTTACCAAATTTATTACCTGAAAGCATAGCAACGACCGCATCAACTGCTTCATCAACTGTTTCGGCAACGACAACGCCCTTTCCTGCCGCAAGACCGTCCGCCTTAATAACGATTGGCGCACCATTTTCTTCAATGTAGTCAACTGCTCGTACAATATCAGTAAATGTTTCAGACTTAGCTGTTGGGATATGGTACTTTTTCATCAACTGCTTGGCAAAGTCCTTTGAACCCTCAATGATAGCTGCATTTTTTCTAGGTCCGAAAATTCGCAAGCCTTCACTTTCAAAATCATCAACAATCCCTGCCGCAAGTGGCACCTCTGGACCAACAAAAGTAAAATCTATCGCAGCTTTTTTAGCAAATGCAATCAGCTCTACGTGGTTATTCTCATCAATATCAACCAGCTGAATACCGTCTTTTTGCATGCCCGCATTACCCTTTGCAACAAAAACTGCTGTGACACGACTGCTCTCTAGAAACTTCTTCGCAATCGCATGCTCACGACCACCTGAACCTATAACTAAGATTTTCATGACTATCGCTCCTTTTTTAATCTTTCAACTTCAATTAAAGCAAAAAAGAGATGGAAGATGTAGTATTTCCTGACTATTTTTATAAAATATTTCGATAAAGTTCGCAAATCATCCTAAAAATTTCAACTGTTGTTTGAATAGATTAAGTCGCAAAAAAGCAGCAGCGCAAATATAACTACACCACCACTTAAAACTCACTATTAGCCAAAGTTATCACAATAAAAATAAACATCAAATGGATAAAATCTTATCAAGCATGCCCTCAATTCACCTTTTTGACATAGCTAAAAATAGACTATCGCTAGTTTTGACACGCTTATCCTCGAGAACAAAGTCGCATGCCTCGTTTTAGCTTAACATTCTATCTAATGCTTTTAGGCTGCTTTCTGTGGTTTGGGGGTCAACCTTAACCTGCTGTAAATCGGTTTCTGCTTCGATTTCATCTATTGTCCATAAAAGATGTGCTAAGCGAATCCGGTTCATTGTGATACATGAGAAAGCTGTATCATCTATTGAGATGATTTGATGATTTGGAAATTGCTTAATCATCCGATTGACGAGATTATTATCCGTACCAATCGCCCACTTTGTCCCTGCCGGAGAAGCTGCAACAACATCAATAATTCGCTTCGTTGAGCCATAGGTATCTGCCGCAAGCACGACCTCAATTGGACATTCCGGATGAACAATAACCTTTAAATCAGGAATCTCTTGGCGCAGCTGCTTAATTTGCTTGACTGTGTATTGCTGATGAACGCAACATCTTCCCTGCCAGAGAATTACTCTTAAATCAGAAAGCGCACCTTCATAGACTAAATTCGTCCGCTTCGGCTGCCAAAGCGCCATTGCAGCTAATGGTATCCCTAAGTGATAGGCTGTATTACGTCCTAAATGCTGATCGGGCAAGAATAAGACTCTTTGATTATTCTCCAAAACACGCTTTAAAATCTGCTCTGCATTACCAGAGGTCACGATAACTCCCCCATGCTCGCCAACAAAAGCTTTGACCGCAGCAGTTGAGTTAATATAAGTGATCGGGATAATCGCTTCATCAAACTGTTCCGAAAGAATCTCCCACGCATCTTCTAGTTGCGTAATATTTGCCATATCAGCCATTGAGCAGCCGGCTAGAGCATCTGGTAGATAAACCTTCTGCTCATCACTTGTTAGCATGTCGGCTGTTTCTGCCATAAAATGCACGCCGCAAAAAACAATATGACGCGCTGTACGATTGGCTGCTGCCACCCTTGCTAATTGCAAAGAGTCCCCGATTTCATCCGCAAAAGGAATAATTTCATCCTTTTGATAATGATGTGCTAGGATTAAAAGCTCATCACCAAACCTTTGCTTTTTCTCTACGATTTGCTCAGCAATTAATTCCTCTGACATTGCTAAATACTCGCTAGGAATAATCTGCTGCTTGCTTACTACTACGCTCATCTCTTATTTGCCCCCTACGCTGTTGAAACTAATATCAAAGGCACGTACCGAATGGGTCAATGCACCCAAGGAAATATAATTCGCACCACAATTCTTATAATCTGCTAAATTATCTAAGGTAATACCGCCTGACACCTCAGAAATTATCTGCTCTGGTATCAAAGATGTCCAGTGTTTGACCTCACTAGGTGTTCGGTTATCCAGCATGATAATGTCACAGCCCGAATCAATTGCTTCAAGCAGCTGTGCTTGGCTTTCAACCTCGACCTCTATTTTAACCATTTGTCCGACCTGTTGACGCACAAGCGTGACAGCCTGCTTAATACCACCGGCAAAAGCAATATGATTGTCTTTAAGCATTACACCGTCATATAGACCCACACGATGATTAAATCCGCCGCCAATCCGAACTGCCAGCTTATCAAAGAAACGTAAGCCCGGCGCTGTTTTCCTCGTATCACAA